>NZ_JBVVQU010000027.1:0-70854 GCF_055811555.1 Mesorhizobium sp. WSM4813 | reverse complement strand
AAAAAAAAAAAACCACCCCCCCCCCCCCCCCCCCCCTGCCCCGCCCCCCCCCCCCCCCCGCCCCCCCCCCCACCCCCCCCCCCCGCCGTAATTTTCCAACCCAAAAAAAACCACCGCCGGGCCCCCGCCCCCCCCCTTTCTTGATTCAGCCCTTCGACTTTCAGTCCTTCTCGAAGATGCGGGTCTTGGCGACCACGCCGGCAATGGCGGCACCGATCAGCGGTGCGACGATGAACAGCCAGAGCTGGCCGATTGCGGCATTGCCCGAAAACAGCGCCGGGCCTATCGAGCGGGCCGGGTTGAGCGACGTGCCGGTGACCGGGATGATGGCGAAGTGCAGCCCCGCCAGCGTCAGGCCGATGACGAGGCCGGCAAAGGCCGTCGTGTGGCTGCCGCTGGTGACGCCGAGGATCACCGTGACAAAGGTGAAGGTTCCGATCAGCTCCCACAGGAACGCCGAGCTGGCGCCCCATTTCGTCGCATCCCAGCCATTGGCGCCGAAACCGCCGGTGTGGCCGCCGACTTGTCCGGAGACGATGATCCACAGCGCCAGCGACGCAATGATGGCGCCGATGACCTGTGCGATCCAGTACGGGATGACGTCCTTGGCCTGCATTCGGCCGGCGAGGAACAGGCCGAGCGTGACCGCCGGGTTGAGATGCGCGCCCGAGATCGGGCCGATCGCATAGGCCGCCGCAATCAGGCCAATGCCGAATGCAAGACCGATGCCTTCCTGGCCGAGCGGCAGCGTGCCGCCGAAGCCGCCCGTCACCACCGAGGCCGTGCCGATGAACACTAGTAGAAATGTGCCTAGAACTTCCGCCAGATAAGTCTTCATTGCCCTCTCCTCGTAATTTTCTGCCGATCCGCTTGCTGTTTTTGGCGAATCATGCAGCGGAATACTACCGCAACTTCAAAAGTTTGAAAGCAGAAGCAATGCGCGATTGAAGTCTCGGATGCCGACAAGGCGTTCGATCTGATATCCAAGACTCTCCCGCTTGTGCGCGCCAGTCGAGCGCTTTAGAGCAGGGCCGGAAATAATTTGCTGAGTAACGGAATAACACGATGCGACTGGGAGGACGGCTGGCAGCGGCCATCGAAGTGCTGGAGGACATCCGCCGGCGTCACCGGCCGGTGGCCGATGCGCTGAAGGATTGGGGCCTGTCGCACCGCTTCGCCGGCGGCGGCGATCGCGCCGCGATCGGCAACATCGTCTACGACGCGCTGCGCCGGAAGCGCTCGGCCGGCTTTTTGCTGGGCGAAGATACGCCGCGCGCCGTCGCTTTCGGCGCGCTGCTGCTCGAATGGAACCAGACGGCGCAGTCGCTGAACGAAGTGCTCGACGGCGACAAGTTTGCGCCGCCGCTGCTGAATGACAGTGAATTGAAGGCGATCGCCGATCGCCAGCTCCACGCTGCGCGGCCGGCGGTACGGGCCGATATTCCGGATTGGTGCGAACCGCTTTTCGAGCAGGCCTTTGGCGCCAGCTGGGTCGACGAAGGTGCGGCGCTGGCGACGCGCCCACCGCTCGACCTCAGGGTCAACACGCTGCAGGCCGATCGCGGCAAGGTGCTCGCCGAGCTGGCCGAGACCGGCGCCAGGGCTGCACGGATCGCACCGCACGGCATCCGCATCCCGCCGATCGCTGGCGACGGCAGGCACCCGAACGTGCAGGCGGAACCGGCCTTCCAGAAAGGCTGGTTCGAGGTTCAGGACGAAGGTTCGCAGATCGCCGCCATGCTGGCTGGCGCGGAGGCCGGGATGCAGGTTCTCGACTTTTGCGCCGGAGCCGGCGGCAAGACGCTGGCACTGTCGGCGGCGATGGACAATCGCGGCCAGGTGTTTGCCCATGATGCCGAAAAGGCGCGGTTGGCGCCGATCTTCGACCGCATCCGCCGCTCGGAAAACCGCAACGTGCAAATCGTCACCAAGCCGGCCGAGCTCGGCCCCCTTTCGGGCCACATGGATATCGTCCTGGTCGACGCGCCCTGCACCGGCAGCGGCACATGGCGGCGCCGGCCCGATGCCAAATGGCGGCTGACGCAGAAGCAGCTCGATGCACGCAAAAGCGAGCAATCGGCGATCCTCGACGCGGCCCAAGCCTTCGTCAAACCGAGCGGGTTGCTGGTCTACATCACCTGCTCGGTGTTCGACGAGGAGAATGGCGAGCAGGTCGCTGCCTTCCTGGATCGTAGCAGCGGCTTTGCCCCGGTCGATCATCGCCAGCTCTGGGACAGCCGCTTTCCGGGCCACGAGACGGCCGCGCGTATCGGCGCAGCAGGCGGCATTTCGCTGTCGCCGGCGCTGAGCGGTACCGATGGGTTTTATGTCTGCGCACTGCGCAAGGGCGGCTGAACCTTGCCGGCGGGCCTGATTGCTGCAGTGCAGCAATAGCGATTGCCTGCGGCTCATGCCTCTGCAATAAGCTTTTCTGACAGGAGCGTGACAAGCCATGGCAGCAGAGATCGTACCCGCCCCCAACTATGAGGATCGCGTCAGGACGTCCTTCGCGCGCCAGGCCGCCATGACCACCATCGGCGCCGAGCTGACGCTGGTGACGCCCGGCATCATCGAGATCGAGATGCCCTATTCGGCGGCGCTGACCCAGCAGCATGGCTTTCTTCATGCCGGCGTCATTTCGACGGCGCTGGACTCAGCCTGCGGATATGCGGCGTTCTCGCTGATGCCGGAAAGCTCCAGTGTGCTAACCATCGAGTTCAAGGTCAATCTTCTGGCCCCGGGCCGGGGCGAGCGCTTCCTGTTCCGCGGCTCGGTGACGAAGCCCGGCCGCACCATCATCGTCGCCGACGGCCAGGCCTATGCCTTCGCCGTCGACGGCGAGGCCAAGCTGATCGCCACCATGACCGGAACGATGATGACGGTGGTCGGTCGCGATGGCATTGAAGGCTGATCCGATGCGCAAGGCCGTCAGAATTGCGGGCAGGGACGTCCTCTTCGTGATGGCGGCGCAGGCCGAATACGGCCCGCATCTGCAGCGGCTGTTCACCCCTGTCATGACAGGGGTGGGGCCGGTCGAGGCGGGTGTCAGATTGGGCGCGGAACTGTCATGGCTGAAGTCTGAAAAGGCGCTGCCGGACCTCGTCGTGTCGCTCGGCTCGGCCGGCAGCCGGACGCTGGAACAGACGGAAATCTACCAGGCGGTTTCGGTCGCCTACCGCGACATCGACGCCTCGCCATTGGGCTTCGAGAAGGGCGCGACGCCGTTTCTCGACCTGCCGGTGACCGTGCCGCTGCCGTTCAGGATTCCCGACATAAGAGGGGCGACGCTGTCGACCGGCGCGGCGATCATTTCCGGCAGTGCCTATGATGCGATTGTCGAGGACATGGTCGACATGGAGACCTTCGCCTGCCTGCGTGCGTGCCAATTGTTCGGGGTGCCGCTCGTCGGCCTGCGCGGCATTTCCGACGGGGCTGCCGATCTCAGGCATATCGGCGACTGGAAGGAGTATCTCCATGTCATCGACGAGAAGCTGGCGGATGCCGTCATGCGGCTGGAACATGCGATCGGGTCCGGCGCCCTGCAGTTTGGACCGTCGCATCAAGACGCGGAATCGGATTGAGGGAGACACCTCGCAACCCATTGCGCCGACTCGTTTCTTTCTCTAAACGCTCGCCATGAAGATAGCCAATCATCCCGACACCGTCCTGATTGTCGATTTCGGCAGCCAGTTCACGCAGCTCATCGCCAGGCGCATCCGCGAGGCCGGCGTGTTTTCCGAGATCGTGCCGTTCCAGTCGGCCGAAGCGGCGTTCAAGCGCATCAATCCAAAGGCGGTGATCCTCTCCGGAGGCCCGGCCTCGACCGGCGACGTCGGCAGCCCGCGCGCGCCGCAGATCGTCTTTGATGCCGGTGTGCCGGTGCTCGGCATCTGCTATGGCCAGATGGCCATGTGCGTGCAGATGGGCGGCGTCGCCGAAAGCTCGGACCATCGCGAATTCGGCCGTGCCTTCGTCGAGATCCAGAAGGACAGCCCGCTGTTCGAGGGCCTGTGGGCGCCCGGCCAGCGCCATCAGGTGTGGATGAGCCATGGCGACCGCGTCATCTCCTTGCCCACGGGGTTCGAGGTGTTCGGAAAATCGGAAGGCTCGCCCTTCGCCATCTTCGGCAATGTCGAGCGCAAGATGTACGGCATCATGTTTCACCCCGAAGTGGTGCACACGCCGGACGGCGCCCGGCTGCTCCAGAACTTCGTCCACAAGATCGCCGGCATCGAGGGCGACTGGACGATGCGCGCCTACCGCGAGCACGCGGTCGAGACGATCCGCAAGCAGGTCGGCAAGGGCAAGGTCATCTGTGCGCTTTCGGGCGGCGTCGATTCCTCGGTCGCCGCGCTGCTGATCCACGAGGCGGTCGGCGACCAGCTCACCTGCATCCTTGTCGACCACGGGCTGATGCGCAAGGACGAGGCATCAGGCGTGGTGGAGATGTTTCGCCAGCACTACAATCTGCCGCTCATCCTGGTCGACGCCTCGGACCGTTTTATCGGCGCGCTCGAGGGCGAGTCGGATCCGGAAAAGAAGCGCAAGACCATCGGCCGGCTGTTCATCGAGGTGTTCGAGGAAGAGGCCGAGAAGCTCGGCGGCGCCGATTTCCTGGCGCAGGGCACGCTCTATCCCGACGTCATTGAAAGCGTCTCCTTCACCGGCGGCCCGTCGGTGACGATCAAGTCGCACCACAATGTCGGCGGCCTACCCGAGCGCATGAACATGCAACTGGTCGAGCCGCTGCGCGAACTGTTCAAGGACGAGGTGAGGGCGCTCGGCAAGGAGCTCGGCCTGCCCGACAGCTTCATCGGCCGGCATCCGTTTCCCGGCCCCGGTCTTGCCATCCGCTGCCCGGGCGGCATCAGCCGCGAAAAGCTGGAGATCCTGCGCGAGGCCGATGCCATCTATCTCGACGAGATCCGCAAAGCGGGCCTCTACGACGCCATCTGGCAGGCCTTCGCCGTGCTGCTGCCGGTGCAGACCGTCGGCGTGATGGGCGATGGCCGCACCTATGAATTTGTCTGCGCGCTGCGCGCCGTCACCTCGGTCGACGGCATGACGGCGGATTTCTACCACTACGACATGGCGTTCCTCGGCGCCGCCGCCACCCGCATCATCAATGAGGTGCGCGGCATCAACCGCGTCGTCTACGACGTGACGAGCAAACCGCCAGGCACAATCGAGTGGGAATAAAGGTGCACCATTAGCGAGCTTTCGGTAACTATCGATCAGAGTTGTATAGCCCTCTGAAATAACTTTGTTTTCCTTACTCCGTTTATCGCGATCTATCGCCTCAAAGCGGAATCATTTGGCGGTAAATTTGACGGCATGCGTTCGTGCGTTCTCTTTCACGCCATGCGATACCGTCCTCCCGCCGATTGCAAGCGCACTCACTTCTTGCCCATCAAAGCGTTGAGGTACAAGGATTGTTGCTACCGGTTGACGGTAAAATCCATGACGGTAGAATTGGCGTCCGAGAAACCCAGATTGTGATCCGATCCTCTGTCATTATGTTAACAGATATTGCCCTTAAGCGGATGAAACCCAAAGACAAAATGTACAAAGTTGCCGACCGTGACGGTATGTACGCGGCGGTGTCTCCGACTGGGCAGATTGCGTTTCGGTACGACTACCGGACGAATGGTCGGAGAGAGACTGTGACGCTGGGCCGATATGGGGAGGGAGGCCTCACGCTGGCAGAGGCGCGCGACCGCTGCCTTGCCGCGCGAAAAATGGTGGCAGCCGGAAAGTCGCCGGCGCATGAAAAGCAGCGCGAAAAGCGTCGCCTGTCAGCCACGGCGAGTTTCGGGGATGAAGGCAAGCGCTGGTTCAAGGAAGCGAAGATGGCGGATAGCACCCGCTCGATGCGCGAGGCCATTTTCGATCGCGACATTTTGCCGATTTGGGAGAAAAGACAACTAACCGAGATAACACCTGACGACTTGCGGGCGCTCTGCGCAAAGGTGAAGGACCGTGGTGCGCCGGCAACCGCTGTTCATATCCGCGATATCGTGAAGCAGATATATAGCTTTGCCATTCTGCACGGGGAGAAGATCGCCAACCCCGCGGACGAGGTGGGACCGGCCTCAATTGCCACGTTCGAGGCGAAAGACCGTGCTCTGTCGCCTGCAGAAATCCGGATAATGCTGAAAGAGTTGGAAAGCGTGCCGACGCTGCCGACCATTCGGCTCGGCCTAAAGTTCATCCTGCTCACGATGGTCCGGAAGAGTGAACTACTCGAGGCGACTTGGGACGAGATCGATTTCCAGAACGCCGTCTGGAGCATCCCAAAAGAGCGAATGAAACGGAAGAAGCCGCATAACGTCTACCTGTCACGCCAGTCCCTCGACATCATGATCGCGCTCAAGACTTGCGCGGCGAACTCCCGATATGTGCTGCCGTCCCGCTACGATGCCGACGAGCCCATGTCGCGCGCGACCTTCAATCGGGTAACCACCGCGATTGTCGAGCGGGCAAAGAAGCAAGACTTTCCGCTCGCGCATTTCACGGTGCACGACCTTCGGCGCACCGGTTCAACACTCCTGAACGAGATCGGATTTAATCGCGACTGGATTGAGAAATGCCTTGCCCACGACGACAGCCGGTCCTCTCGAGGTGTCTACAACAGAGCTGAATATGAGCTGCAGCGTCGTCATATGCTGCAGGAATGGGCGGACATGATCGATGCGTGGGCGGCAGGCAAAAAGCACACCCCCACACTTCAGCCGCCTGCGGAGGCAGCGATTATCCTTGATCCGACTTGACGGGTCGCGTCTTTCGGAGTCTTACGTCAGGAGCAGGGCTGGTCTCGATTTTTCCGGCAGATGACGCATTCCGCCGCTCCTCGATCCAAGCTTCGACTTCTGCCAAGTCCCAGACAACGCAGCGGGGAGTGAGATTGAAGCGTCGTGGGAACTCGCCACGTTGTTCCATCTCATAAACAGTCGTATCCGACAGCGGAACGATTTCTCGCAGCTGCGACCGGCGAACAGTTCGCACTACTCGACACGACCCGATGTATGGCAGAACCGGAAGTGGGTCCGGCTGCCCAAGTTCGATGCCCTTGAATTTATCGACCTCGGAAGACTGCTGCCGTTTGACCATTTGCGTGACCGGGATGGGTTGCCTTGCTGGCGAACAATCGCGCAACTTTTCGAGGTTTCGTACAGCCCTCAATTGCGACCACGTATCCTCGCATACCACGTGAAGACTCAAGGACATTCAACTGCGGATTATGTCAGGACCGCACCACCAATGGGATCCATCGAGCAGGCGCTGAATAAGATCCGACAGGCGGTCCTCGCTGCCGGCTTGTCGAGGCCCGAATATCTCAAGCTGCGCGCTTACAATGACCTTGTGGCCAATTGACGCGTTAATCGGCCCGGCGCGGATAGATCGCAGCGGAGGGGAAGCGCCGCGAGCTCACGCTCGCAGCGGCGAGAACGCGAAGCGCCGCCGGCTTCGCAGTTATGCCGTCGCCGATCTCACCAATAATGAGAGATGCCGACATGGATAGCGAGACTTGGTCTTTGGTTCAACGGCAGCAGGCTCGGCGGTCGCAACGGCTACCTTGTCAAATGCTGGGATGAGAAACGTTGCATCGCCAACATCTTCATCAAAGATGTGCGCGCATATTTCGAATTCCTGCGTGCCAGGCGTGGCTGATCGCGGAGAACGACAGAACAGCCGATGCCGACCGACAAAAGGTGAAAGACAATGAAGGCGAGCATAGTTCCTGCTCCGCTTGGTTGTTTGCGGAACCGGACCGAGTGTTGGAAAATGAATGTTGGGGACAGTGCTCTCCGGCAGTTGATTGCAGAGGCATCACAATGCGTATTATGCCAACTCAATCGCGCGGGAAAACCAATGGCAAAGAAAACTAATGAGACTACGAGCAAGAAAATTGCTTCTACGGCATCCAAGCTGCTTCGTTCTAAGAGCTCCTCAAAGGCAGTCAAATCGGTCGCAGGATCCGCTCTTACGCAAAGGGTGAAAAAGAAGAAATAGCGTCGGTTTGACAGACATGAAGCGGTTCTTTGGCCTCATTCAGAAGCGCGCCAACTGTCCGACGCCCGTCGCCTGAAGGCGCTGAAGGACGAGAACGCGCGGCTCAAGAAGCTGCTGGCGGAGCAGATGCTCGACAATGCGATCCTGAAGGATGCCGCCGCAAAACTGTATGGGCCGCCCCGTCCGGGCAAGGTGTCGCGAGATCGCGAATGACCTATGAAATGGCCGATACGTTGGCCAGCGTATTGCGCCGATCGTCATCTTCGCCGCCAGCATCGAACATCACCTGGGGAGCGGGCATTGTGGAAGCTAAAAGGCGTCAATCCAAAGCGCATTCGACCCGAGACCGACGCGAAGATCTCATTTGATCGGGATGCTAGAAACATTCGCGGGGTCGATATATGGAAAGCCACAACTACGAGCGCCTCAAGGCGCATATTCTACCGCTGTCCGTCTCGCAGGTATTTGACGTCGCCAGGACGGAGTGGTTCCTAGAAGCAATCGAAATCAGTGATGAATTTGACAACTGTCCCTGCGGGCAGGAGATCAAGGAGCACTGCTACATCCGCAACCGGCTGAACGGGAATGCAACCTACGTCGGCAACGTCTGTATTAACCGTTTCATCCAGATCGATACCGGCAATCTGTTCGAAGGTCTAAAACGCATCGCTACCGACATCAGCGCTAACGCCAACCACGATCTGATCGAACACGCATGGCGCAATGGTTACCTGTTCGGAGAGAAGGAATACACTTTCCTCAAGCAGACGGTCCTGAAGCGGAAGCTCTCCCAGCCGCAGAAGGCGTGGAAAGAAAAGATCAATCAACGAATCCTGGCCAAAACCAAGGTGCGGCAGAGAACGCAACGTTGAGCCAGTGGCGATCGCCGCATCCGTTGCCGATCACGGCTGGACTTGCAGGCCGACCTCGATCGCCAACAGGTGGCTCTTCGTCTTTTTCTACGGTCTCCTCCGTGCAGGCGATGCAGAAGATCGGGCGACCCAATGAACAGTTTCTCCGGTGATGCTGCTTACTAGCTGGATGGCATCTGCTAAATTCCAGCGTAACCTGCAGACGCGCATGTGCATAGGGTGGCGCCTGGTGCTTCGATTAGCCACCATTACGAACCAGCGTCGGCATGGCGGCCGAAAATGCTGAGGTAAGAGACCGCCATTCCAAAAGGAAAACTCGTCATGGAATCCCATGCCGTTATTGCGTCCCTGCCAGTCGCCGGGACCGACCGTTCTGTGCTTATTGATGCAGCCAACGCTGCTTTCGGAGGCCCTCATTGAGCGGATTGAACCCAAAAACCAGGCGCTAACCAGAAGCCTTTGAGATGCTGGGGAATACGTCGACAATCAACTTTTCACGGATCTAATCACCCCTGATAAGTTGCCGATGCCACGCGACGAGTTGCATATTACATCGACGTGTTCCTGGTGCATCATGTTTTATAGGGATTGGCAACCGAAGCGGACAGAGAGGCCGCTGAATCCCGGTCTTGAACATCACCGCCTGCAGCTAAGTCTCGACGTGCTTATGGCCGCCGGGATATGGCCGGCGAGTGTGAAGGTAGAATAACGAGCTTGTGAGTGACGCGGCGTGATCCACACCATTGAACTCGAAGGCAGCAAGTCGGGCGCGTGATCGTCGTGCGCTACGGCGAGCGCGAGAACAAGCCCCCGGCATGAGTCAATCAGATGCGGCGAATGAGTTTGTTGCGCGAAATATCGTGCAAGGCTGGATCGCAGCCGACATGCGGGAAGACAAGTAGCCGTGCCGGCCGGACAACAGATGCGAAGGGCGCGGATCATACCGCGCCCCCTTCTTCCGCTACTCGCCTAGCTCAAAAGAAAAGACCGGCGTTTGGTCGGGGTGAATTCTATCCGACTCACTCGCCCATATCCGCCAGCTATTTACAGCTATGCCCCGCCTCGCATCGCGTTGAATGAGCGTATTTGACCGTAGATCAAACATGCCGATTCTCGCCCTAGACTTGCCGTCGTCACTGAAAAGCACTGCGTCGGCATCGTGCAAAAGACAGATCAACCCTGGTTGATGGGACGATTCTCGATTTCCCCAAGGGTCATCGCCAATGTCTGGTTCAAGAACCCATTCGCTACCATACGAAAGGCAAAATACGTTATTGTCGACACGATGCAGGTGGGGCATCAACCCTTCTATGCCTCGCATTGCCAATAGAACAACTTCGTCATCATGGTGACGAGCCAAAAATCCTACGATAGTATTTCCGTCTTCTCTCATTTTTAAGAAGTCACCGACTTGGCAATCTGAGATTCGCCTCACCGATCCTTTATTACGAATTGGCATTTTCATTCCTCTGTTTGCTTGCGAATGAGGCTTCCTGTCGGCTCGAGCCTGACTATGTGATGGATCTCAGGCACTTCCCAAAGCCTATCATGCCGGAGTGAACAAAAACAGAACATCAGAGTCAAGTCGAATTAACTCGGCGGGTTCCTATTTTGAATCATACCTGAACCCGGCAGCCGCCCGCGCCGAAATGTGCAAACCTTGTCTCAGGTGGATATCCTCATTGAGTCGCTAAAAGGAAGGGCAGGGACGACATGGCTGACGAACTCGATTTGGAACTCGTTAGAAGCGGAGCTAAAGACCTAAGCAGAACGGATCTTAGAAACGCCGACCTTACCGGGAGGGACATTTCAGGGGCTGATTTCTCTGGTGCCAAACTCGATAGGATAAGGGCGAAAGATGGCAATCTATCCGGGGCTAATCTCAGCACCGCCAGCATCGTTGGCGCCGATTTTTCTAACGCTGACCTTTCCGGTGTCGTCTTTCCTGCGGTGATGGTTTCAGTAAAACTTAATAACTCCAATTTGAGAAACGCAAAAATAGGTTTTAGAGGATCACGCGTTGACTTAGTTCAGCAAACATTAGCGGAGCTGATTTTACAGGAGGAGTATTTGGAGAGGATATAAAATTTGACAATGTGACGTACGATGAGCAAACGCGATTGATAATGTAGAAATGCTCAGGAGCACATCTAGATATCCCGTTTTTGGCAGATATACTATTCTGCCGGTAAGCTTGTTCGGAAGGCCGGAGCGGCTGCGGCTCCCAGCGAAAAAGAGAGCAGTGAAGATAAGGAGGACGACTTAAGGTCGGACAGTCCTGCGGATGCCAACACCTCCAACCGTGAGGGCAATTCTGGCGACCTTGCAAGAACGATCGAGAGTCGGCTAGCCGAATCTCCGAAAAGTTTCGTTCTTATGGCAGCCATGCTGTCTGCTGCGGTGCGAGAAGAGTTAGAGGAAATGCAGTCTTCACTATTTGCGCTGCTTTCCGGAAGCTCGCTGCTCATGACGGCACACAGCTACGATCTCCTTCGACGTTGAAGGTTCTCCATACCATAGGTCGGCCTCCAAGTCTCCAGAGTCGACACGCGACCCAAGGGTTTGAGCGCGTCATGGCACAGAACGCTCCGGGTGCAGAAATCTGCTACTGTCTACCCCACAAAACTTGTCGGACGACGATTGGGGCTCCTGGGATTTTCGCGCCAACTACTACTTCGAAAGAAACAGCAGCCCAGGATGCGGGAACGCCCCCGGATTGACATGACGGTATGCCCTCGCGCGCGAGGGCAGCATCTCATTTTGTCTTTGCCCCCGGCTGGACACTCGCCGCAGAGTTACGCTGTCTGCTCGCTTTCGCCCGATGGAGCGCCGCAATAGTCCCCGTTTACATGTTCGTGGAGCTAACCGATTAATATAGCATCCATTGCTACTAGTTGCGTACAATGAGCGGTCTTCCTGTCGTAGAGCTGTTTGCTACCTTCTAACCCGTAATGTGACTTCGTTGTCGCGTTTCAAGCGCCACTAGCTCGCAAGGAATCCGATCCAGGAGGTCGCTCAAAAATGTTCATGAATATTTTCGAAAAATACTCGTTGAGATCATTTACATCGAGCCGGTTTTTGGGGTGTGATGCTGTTACTTTGATTGGTGGAGCGTATCCAATGGTTGACGTGAATTTCGACCGGTTCATCGGCGCGAACTCTACGCCGCTGTATGTTGAGTCGTCAGGTGAGAAGACCAAGGGCTTCTTGCTTTGGGGCGATGGCGTGCATCTTCTTGGTCAGCAGGAAGGTGGGCGGCTACCTGTTCGGGCGAGAGGCCGCGAGCGAAACGGTTGGATCGATGCTGAAGCCCTTGAGGGTGGAAAATCTCTGCTCGAGGTCTATTTTATCGATGTTGGACAAGGGGATGGAATGCTGATTAAGACTCCCGACTTTCGACATATCATGATCGACGGCGGCCACCCAAGAGGTTCCCAGAACACTGGAAAGAGCGCCGCCGATTTCGTCGATTGGAAGTTCTTCGAGGATTATGGCCTCGACCATGTCCGACTCGACGCTATGATATCCTCTCACAATGACTTCGATCACTACGGAGGCCTGGCTGACCTTCTGGACGCAGAGCAAGAGGACGAGCTTGATGTAGCGGGAACGACCGTAGAGGCGTTCTATCATGCCGGCATCTCGTGGTGGACGAAACCAGATGGTTCCGATCGTACCCTTGGCGAGACCGAACGAGAGAATGGCCGGACTTTCCATGTCGACCTTCTCGACGACCGCGGGTCCGCCGAACACGGGATTGACCCGGCCAGCCGCCCGAAACTTCAGGGCGCCTGGGGGAACTTCATTGCAAAGGTAGTTTCGACCAGAAGGGCTGACGGAGAACCGACACCGGTCACTCGCCTGAGCGATCGTTCTGAGTATTTGCCAACCTTTGGGCCGGGTTCCGATGTGAGAATTCACATTCTGGGTCCCGTTGAATTTTCGGTTGGTGAAAGGCCCGGCCTGCTAAAGCTAGGCGCAGATTCTAAGACAACCAACGGAAACAGTGTGCTCGCCCGTCTGGATTATGGGCGAGCCCGCATCCTTCTCACCGGTGACCTCAACAAAGCGAGCCAGCAGTCTTTGCTAGATGCCTACGAGGGGCAGCGACTGGAGTTTCAGTGCGATGTTGCCAAGGCCTGCCACCACGGCAGCGAAGACGTATCGTACACATTCCTGCAGGCGATGAAGCCAGCTGTGACGGTCATCAGTTCCGGGGACGCGGAAGGCCATGATCATCCAAAACCCCGTATCGTTGCCGCCAGCGGCGCGACCGGGTATCTGACGATCGAAGAGGATGAGATTGTTACACCACTCGTCTATTCGACCGAACTCGCGCGGTCGATATCTCTCGGGCATCCGCGGACATTAGAGATTGACCGCCAGATAACCGGCACTCCCGACAACCTGCAAGTCGACCCTGAACAGCTGCAGAACGTCACTATCACATATCATGAAACTAAACCCGGAGGTCTTAGACCCGCCGAGAAAAGCAAGCGCCTCTCGCAGATACGGCTTGTCGGCGGGCTGATCTATGGCCTCGTCAATGTTCGAACGGACGGCGACAAGATCTTAACTGCGACGATGAACGAGGGGGATGGGTCCTGGACTGTCAAGACATTCCGATCTCGCTTTTGACCCGACGCCTTCCCGGTGTTCCTGCTTTCTTTAGCTGGCTGGTTCATTACCGTCTCACCTGGGTCACCTGGGGGGCAATGGCTCGCGATCTCAGCTGATTTATAGCGGCGGTAGTGTTCGGCTGAGGCGGGGGACTACGTTTAGCTTTTTACATCAGATTTCTGGGTGGCTTGCGGCCGCGGTCTTGGAGCCGTTGGTCTCAGCTTCAGTTTTGTTTACATGCAAACGCGACGGGAAAGCGGGCGTTTCGTTGCAAGTGTGAACAATGCAGTCTTCGCGAAGAGGAGCGACAGGGTGGGTGTAGAATTATTGGCATCGCTACCGATGATTTAATTTTGGGATAGTGGCGGGTCCCATATTGATCCGACAAAGAAGTGCTGGTGAAATCGAAAGCGGTCGATGTGCCAACGAAAAGACATCTGTCGTACGCCAAGATTTTGTTATTACTTACGCAAGATCCCCCAGAGGTAAGTGCGATATCGATGTCATTCGTGCGACTGAGAAGAGTTCCGGGTATGTTCGTTTCGGTAAAAATTTAGGTTACGTCGAGCATTTCAGATTTTCAATAAAGATTTTGTTGTTGGATACTATCTTGATTCAATGATAAGTGAAGTATTAATGAAAATTATCTACGCCAGGATGAAGAAGACGGAGGAGGACTACCAGTGACTGGGGCACCCCTGGAGTCATTGACCATATCCTTCAGGCAGGCCTGCCAATGGACAACGATAGTAGGCCGGCCGCCGCATCTTGGTCGGCGCCACCGAGTTCGAGGCGGCATGGAACAAGAGCGATTCGCCAAGGGCAACGACTATTTCTCTGTGAAGCTAAATAACCCCTCGTCCCGGCCCCCGATCTACGCGAGTCTGATCGAGAGCTACGGCGAGGATCTGAAGCAGATCTTGTAGCGCGGCAGCATCCCCGAGTTAGTCCAGCCGGCGGGGCCCCGCGAATGTGGAGCTTGGCATGGTCATGTGCGCCTTTGTTGCCTCGACGTCTTTGATCGGCGACGATGGGATTCTTATCGCACCTCGCGGGGTGCCCCTTACGCAAGGCAATATTCATGGAAATGAAGTCGATATTCGCTACTGCCCGTTGTTGCAAGACGCGGAATGCGACGCATCTAAGGCCATAAGTCGGCAGCGGAGTACTACTCGATGAGCCATCAGATTATCTGGCTATCCTTTGATCTCGGCATTCGGGGTGACTACGAAGGTCTATACGCTTGGCTTGACGATCACAATGCCAAGGAATGTGGCGACGCATTGGCGGCTATTAGCTACGAACACGATGGGGATACCCTGCCGAACAAGCTAAAGGCCGACCTCAAGAAAAGGGTCAAGTTCGACAAGCGCTCTCGGATATACGTGATTTACCGTCATCCAAATACGGGGCTGAACAAAGGTCGATTTGTGGTTGGCACACGCAAGGCAGCACCGTGGACGGGCTACTCACCCGACGGCGATGTAACCGACGAAGAAGAGTAATGCCGAACACCATTGTTGATACGTGCATCTGGCTTGCGTTCGCGGACGATCGAGAGGCACACGATCGTCGTGGTGACGTGGACGCGATCTATGACCTCATCCAAGACCATTCTATAGTCATGCCTTGGCCGGTCGCATACGAGACAATCCGAACGAGACTAGCGAGACGTCACATTGCTCTATCGCGAGTTGAGATGGAACTTAAATCTCCGCGCATTGGCTGGATCGATGACGCACCCTATCGGCAGCGGGCGCTAGAATTGGCCTTTCAGGCGGGGGTTCGAGAACATCGGCCCCTAAGCATGGTCGATTGCCTCATACGGCTACTGTTGGACGACCGCAATCTCAAGATCAACTATCTCGCGACATGGAACGAAGGCGACTTCGATGACGTCTGCCGAAAAAGGCGCATCGAGATTATCGGGTAGCGCCAAATCAACGCTCAGACGAATCCTATGGACCGTACGCGTTGCTCAGGCTGCTGCGTATTTCAGGCGATCGTGAGCACGGATTTCACCGCATCGTGAGCACGGATTTCACGGGATCATGAGCAACGATTTCAGACGATCGTGAGCAGCGATTTCAGAGGATCGTGAGCACCTTTTTCGGAGGTGCTGGACGCTTCGGCCGACAACTCAACCGGTCTACAGGATGCCTCGTTCAAAACGAGGAAGCCTGATGCCAACCCAGAGATTGTCGATGCGCCGGATCAGAGAAGTTTTACGTCTAAGGCATGTCCAGGGCCTGACCGAACGCGTCATCGCGCGCACGCTCGGGGTGAGCAATGGCGTCGTGCATGGTTATCTGCGGCGCGCCCGTCTTGCCGGGCTGAGCTGGCCGCTGCCTGAAGGAATCGATGACGAAGGCCTTGAGCTGCTGCTCTTCCCAGCGCCGAAGGCGGCGTCGCAAAGCCCCCGGCGGCCGGTGCCCGATTGGAGCTATGTGGAGAGGGAGTTGCGCCGGCGCAGCGTAACGCGGGTGCTCCTGTGGGAAGAGTATCGCGCCGCCAATCCCGACGGCTTTGGCTATACCTGGTTTTGCACGACCTTCGAGGCTTGGAAAGGGCGCGCGCGCCCGACGATGCGCCAGACGCACCTGGGCGGCGAGAAGGTGTTTGTCGATTTCGCCGGCGACACCATCGACATATTCGACCCCATCACCGGCGAAGCGCGTCCCATGAAGCTGTTCGTCGCAGCGATGGGCGCGTCGAACTATACCTACGCCGAGGCGTGCCCGAGCGAGAGCCTGCCCGACTGGATCGGCGTGCATACAAACCTTTTCGCCTTTCTGGGCGGCGTGCCGAAGTTCGTGATCTGCGACAATCTCAAGGCCGCCGTCACCAACCCCGATCGCTACGACCCCGGTCTCAACCGGACCTACGCCGAGATGGCGAGCCATTACGGCACCGCCGTGCTCGCGGCGAGGCCGAGACGCCCGAAGGATAAGGCAAAAGTTGAAGTTGCGGTGCAAATTGCCCAGCGCTGGGTGCTGGCGCGTCTATCCTCAAGAACGGCCTTGATAGCGCTTTCCTCGACGAGGCGCCCGATCACCAACCCCTGCGCCACGGCAACATCCGCGGTCAGGGCTATTTCCACTGAACCATGGAGATTTGAATGCTCACCCACCCCACTCATGAACGGCTGATCGCACTCGGCCTGACCGGAATGGCCAAGGCCTTCGAGGAGCAGCGACGATCACCGGATCTCGATGCCCTGTCGTTCGAGGAGCGCATCGGGCTCCTTGTCGATCGCGAAGCCGCCGAGCGCGACACCAAACGGCTTACGACGCGCCTCAAATTCGCCGCGCTGCGCCAGAGCGCATGCGTGGAAGATGTCGATTTGCGCACGCCACGCGGCATCGACCGCGCCGTCTTCGCCAGGCTCGTCGCCGGCGAATGGATCGACCGCCACGAGAATCTCCTGGTCACAGGCGCAACCGGCCTGGGCAAAAGTTGGCTTGCCTGCGCGCTCGGCCACAAAGCCTGCCGCGACAATCGATCGGTGCTTTATCATCGCGTCCCGCGCCTCTTCGAGGCGCTCGCGCTGGCGCGCGGCGACGGGCGCTATGGCCGCCTGCTTAAGACACTCGGGCGCGTTCAGCTCCTCATCCTCGACGACTGGGGCCTGTCGGTCCTCACCGCGGCCGAGCGCCGCGACCTGCTGGAGATCCTCGACGATCGCCATCGCCGTGCTTCCACAATCGTCACCAGCCAAATCCCCGTGCAGCACTGGCACGACGTCATCGGCGATCCCACCCTCGGTGATGCGATTCTCGATCGCCTCGTTCACAATGCTCACCGGCTTCAACTCACCGGAGAAAGCATGCGAAAACAGAACGCTCAACGCTCAGCCCTTGACGCAGACTCAAACACCTGAATCAATGAACAGGTCGGTCGAAGCGGCCGCTCATGATCGCGTGAAATACCTGCTCACGATCAAATGAAATGAGCGCTCACCATCGCGTGAAATGGCTGCTCACAATCAGCGAAATGCGCAGGCTGCACCGTTTTGTTCTAAATTGACCGGTTAATCCTGGGGACCAAGGGAGCTTGCGGCGTCACATGCTTAACGACGGCCAGGATCACGATACCGATCATCGGCAGTGTGGGATCTCGTCGACGATCCGCCTGTAACTCGCGGGCTCTTCATTGCGGTTCTCAGCAAATTTGCACACCGCGCGGGCCAGCTAGCCCTGGACCGCAGACAGCAAAAACACCGCGGCTATCTTGGCGCGCAGCCAGCGCCCTCCAATGCAAATCGTGGGGCTAGCCGGCGCAACACAGATCTGGCTCGAAGCGCAGCTTCGCCGCTGTCGGGCACGCAGTACGCTTGTCGATAGTTGGTTTCGAACGGCTACACCAGGGTGCAGGCCGGTGCGCGGGCAATTGACCGCCAACGTCCCACTTCGACTGCGTGGAGTTCGCCGATCTGGCAAGTCTTCCATCGCGATTGGCACGTTGATGGCCCGCGCCACTTCATAGAACTTGCGGCGGGTGTGCGCGCAACAGGCAGCGAGAGCGATGTTCCCCTCGCCGTGAGATGCTCGAAGCCGGCATAGCCAGCGACAGGCAGGACGCCTTTGAAGTGGTCGACATGCGAGGCCGGGCGTTCCGCTCTGCGGTCCGGCGCGAACAGATAGATCGACGCCGGCGACTCCGCCCAGCCGAGCGCGTTGTTGGCGCGGTTAGATCACAACCGCCCCGTTTTGGTGCGCCCACGGCCCCCGATTGAGCACCGGGCCTGCATGTCCCACGGCGAACAGAGATCTGTGGCGAACATCTTCGTCAGCCGCTCATGCAAGACTTCGGGCCACCTGCAGGGCGCCAGCGACCCAGCCGGCGAGCGTCGAGCGTGCATGGTCGACGACATCCCCGGCCACGATCTGCGAAGCGTCAAGTGCGGCGTGTGATCGCAATATTTGCCAACCGGCACCTGTGCCAGCAGCCCCGGGGCCAACGTCGCCCAGCGCCGATCTCAAGGACCGCAAGCTCCCGCGAGCACATCGTACGACGGCAGATGAACGCATGGCGTTGGTACGCTGACGGGCGCCATTTGAGATAAGGAATATCAGCTCCTGCGGATGAGGACCGATGCAGACCAGGAACCACGGAACGCACGTTATCCTGCCTGCGGCCGTGCCGACGATGAGACGGCCGGACCGCGCTCGAGTGCTTGTGACCATGCACCGCCAGTCCGATGGAAGAGTGCGCCACGACGGTTCGAGCGCTGCGTTCATGCGGCCGAACCACACGTCGTAGAGCGCGGAAGACTGCACGGCGCATCGGAACTCGACGCCTTTGCGCTCCAACGCACCAACGCACGCGCTGCTCGCATCTGCGCGCCAGTGATATCTTTCATATCATATGATTACAAAGTGATCTCTGATCTGCTAGATGATAAAAGACAACTCACGCGAGCCGTCTGCAGTGTCCAAGTCCCTGCAGTACTGGGTGCGCGTAAGTACGGCAGGGCGACGTGCGACTACACAAAGCCCAGCCTAACCACGCCAAGCCTGTTGGGAGCTCGGATCATGGGCGATTCCGACAATAGCACGCGTTTGTCTTTCGTCACGAGCGGGAAGGAACTTGCGCGAACGGCAAATGCAAAGCTGCGACTGCGGACAACCGAGTTTGCGCGGGACGACTTGGAAAAGGACCAAACTTCCGATCGTGCGGTAACGGTGTGGCGCCATTGGCAGGATGCCCACAACTTGACCGAGCGGCTGTGCCGTGAGCAACAACGAGTTTCCCTGGCCCCAAATCCGCTCGGCCATCGAGGATGTTGTCCGGATTGGCCGGCAGAGAGCCGGGTTGAAGCCGTCGATGCCGTTTCGCGCAGGTCTTTAACTCCCCAAGCATTCGGAAATCTGCTGAGTTCCTAGCGCGCACCGTGACAGGCTCACATTCCGGGGGTGACAGCTGCAACAGCGAGAGGCCTTGTCGGAGTCGAAACGGCTTCCTGCCTAGGCAAGGCCCAAACCTCAAACGAACCGTCATGCCGCGGATCAGCATGTCGGCAGGCAGATTGCGATCGTTCGTGTTCAGTCGGACGTATCGCAAGCCCAACTTGCCCGATCCATAGGCATCAGCTTCCAGCAGCTCCAGAAATATGAGAATGCGAGGAACCGCGTCAGCGCCTCCACGCTATACGAGATCGCCACATCGCTTGGCGTTCCCGTCAGCCGCTTCTTTCCAAGGCTTGCCGGGAGACAACGAGGCCATCAGTGAAACTCCACCCTTGCCGGTCGACGAGCGAATAGCGCTCATCGCCAGTGCGGAAGGCCGGCGCTTGATCGAAGGGTTGATGCAGCTTCATCCTCGGTTGCGAAGACGCGTGTCCGCCCTGATCGCTGCATTGGGCGAGGAGCTGACAGCCCTCGCCGAGGGCACGCACAGCGCAGTGGGCGGCGAGGCAGCGCCGGCTCGACGCAAGACGGCTTGATGAGAGGACATTGCCTACGCAAAAGGCCCATACTATAGAGTTCACCCAACATCATTTACGCCAAGCAAGCACACCCGCAACTGCATTTGTCTCCGAAGGAAGGGGTCATGCGTTCGAATCGCGTCGGGTGCGACAAGATTTTCAAGCAGTTACACAACATCCAGGCTTGTCGATTATTTCGATGTAACTTTCATGTAACGGATATCCGACCACTGGAATCACTGGGTATCGGACCGGGGTGCCTCGTATGATGAACGGCGAGGCAATACTCATGGCCGGATGGTCGCTGCAGTATATATTTCTGATTTGGGGGAGGCATCATGGCACGTATACGGTTGATAGAGATTGCAAATTTCCGGGGGATCAAGGAGCTTACATGGGCTCCATCCGCTGGAATCAATTGCCTGATCGGCCCCGGGGATAGCTGCAAAAGCGCAATTCTCGACGCCATTGACCTTTGCCTCGGTGCGCGCCGCAATCTCCAGATAACCGACGCCGACTTCTTCAACCTGGACGTAACGCAGCCGATTTCGATCTCGTGCACCATCGGATCGCTGGCCGACCGATTGAAGAACATTGAGACGTACGGTCTCCATGTGCGCAATTTCATCGCGGAAACGGCGCAGTTGGAGGATGAGCCGGAGGCTGCGGGCGAAACTGTGCTTACCGTCAATCTCAGTGTCGGTAGTGATCTCGAGCCGGTCTGGACGCTCATCTCGAAGCGCGCGGCCGATGCAGGCCTGGTCCGGAACCTCGTATGGGCAGACAGGCAGGCGATCGGGCCCACACGCATCGGCGCGTTTGCGGACGGCAATCTCATGTGGCGGCGAGGGTCCGTGCTTGAATAAGCTCTCGGAAGAGAAAGCCGACATCTCGGCAGAATTGGTGAAAGCTGCGCGCGAGGCACGTGCCGGCTTCGGCGACCGTGCCGGTGCCCAACTGGGCGCGACACTGGCAGTCGTGAAAGACACGGCCAATGAACTCGGTATCCAGGTGGGCGACGATGTAAAAGCCATGCTTGACGCCCACTCGGTGTCCTTCAGCGGCGGCAGCATTTCTCTGCACAGCGACACTGGGATTCCCCTTCGTGCTCTCGGCGTGGGCTCGACGCGCCTTCTGACAGCAGGCCTGCAACGCAAGGCCGCTGCAGAGGCGACTATGGTGCTTGTCGATGAACTCGAACATGGCCTAGAGCCGCATCGCATCCATCGGCTGCTGGGATCTCTCGGAAGCAAGGACACCAATCTGCCTTTGCAGGTATTCGCGACGACGCATTCACCGGTGGCTTTGCAGGAGCTTAGCGGCACACAATTGATGATCGTCAGGCGCAATGCCGGTCAGGTGTCGGTACAAACCGTCGGCGCCGAAGATGACGTCCAGAGCACCATCCGTCGTGATCCGGAAGCATTCCTTGCTCCATCAGTCATCATCTGTGAAGGAGCGAGCGAGGTGGGCCTGCTGCGAGGGCTCGATCAGTTTCGCGTCGCGCAGGGCGAGCAGTCACTGACAGCGCTTGGCGTCGCGTTGCTCGATGCCGGCGGGGTTGGCAATATCTACAAACGGGCCAATGCGTTGCTTAAGCTCGGCTACCGTTGTCACGTGCTTCGCGACGATGACGTCGAGCCGGACGCTGCCGACGAGGCTGCGTTCCTCGCAGGGGGCGGTGCTGTTACAAAATGGCCCGCCAAGCGCAAACTCGAACAGGAGCTATTCTTCAGCCTCGGAGAGAATGCCGCAGGTAATCTCGTCGGTTATGCCGTCGAGTTGCACGGCGAAGACCTCATTGATGAGCATATCAAGTCGAAGTCCGGCGGCTTGACAACCTACAACGACGTGGACACCGCGCTCCTACTGGGCGATTTCGACCAAGCCACCCGTGAATTGCTCGGCGTCGCTTCCAGCACACGCAGCAATGGCTGGTTCAAGCAGGTCACATTGATGGAAAACGCCGCGCGTCTCGTTATCGCGCCAGGGCTTGAACACGCTGAGGCGTCTTTTGTCGCGATCATTGATGCGCTTTTCGCATGGATGCGCAATGGCCGCTGAAATTGATCTCTTTGCGGTCAGGCGAGGGTCGGTTACCGCACCAGCCGGCTGTGGCAAGACCCATCTCATCGCGGTCAACTTGCTGGAACACGATTATGCAAAGCCGACACTCATACTCACGCACACTGTTGCCGGTGTGGTTGCCTTAAGGGGCCGGCTCCAGCAACTCGGCGTGCCCGCGGCGGCTTACCGGCTTATGACGCTGGATGGCTGGGCCATTAGGCTGGCAACCATGTTCCCGGCTCGCTGTGGTGTTCCGCCCGAGGTGTTGCGCATTACGAATGCCCGCACCGATTACAAGACGATCCAGAAGGCCGCCGCCGAACTCGCGAAAGCCGGTCACGTCGATGATATCCTCGCCGCCAGCTTTTCGCGCCAGATTGTTGATGAGTATCAGGATTGTTCCCAGTCACAGCACGTCTTGGTCTATTATTCATCCCGCCGCTTGCCGACATGCGTCCTCGGTGACCCCATGCAGGCCGTATTCGGCTTCAGCGGGCCGCTGCCCATGGCGCTGGATAAACGCAGGCACGGAGCCGTTCGGCCGGTGGCTACTTGACGTCCGGAAAGCCCTGAAAGACGGGCAGACCGTTGATCTGAGGGGCGCACCCCCGAGGTTCGGTGGGTGCAACTTGATGGCACGGAGGATCATCAGCGGCGCCTGCGGGCGGGGCTCTCCAAGGTGGAGGGGGGCCAGGGGACTGTGCTCATCATGGGTGACAGCAAGAACCCGCCGGGCCAGCGGTTGTTCGCCAGCCAGACGCCAGGCGCGGTTACAGTCGAAAGCGTTGACCTGAAGGACTTCATCCAATTCGCGCTGAAGTTCAGGCTCGATGCACCTGACGCGCTAAGCCAGCTTCTCGGCTTTGCCGAGAGCGTCATGACGAATGTAGGAGCGGTCGACCTTCAGCAGCGCGTCACGACCTTGCTGGCCGGGCGCCAGCGGAAAGAGGCGACGGAGACGGAACAAGCCGCCATTGCTTTTGAGCAAGAGCGCACGTTCAAGAGTGCAGTCGAGCTGCTGGTTGAGGCGAACAGACGCCCGGGCACACGTCAGCACCGGCCCACCGTGATGAGCGCATGCATCCGGGCGCTCAATTCAGCAAATGAAGACGATCCGTCGTCGTTGCATGAAGCAGCAATCCGTGCACGCGAGGAAAACCGTTTCCGCGGGAGGCCGCTTCCGGCGCGTGGCGTCGGGAGCACGTTGACACTCAAGGGCTTGGAAGCCGACGTTGCGGTCATCCTCGATGTGACAGAGATGGATGCCAAACACCTCTATGTTGCGATGACGCGAGGATCGAAAATGCTTGTCGTCTGTTCGGCATCGCCTCAGCTGCGGCCAGTGGCTGCGTCATGAGCGAGAGTTTGGACAGCGTCGGGCGACACACTCTCAACGACATAATTATGTGAGAGGGTTCGGATAATTGGGGCAGATCGCGTACAACGCGGCGACAGGGGACATGGCCGAAGCGTCCTCGGCCTCCGATGCCGCTTGGCTGAGTATTTGCAATGCGCAGCTCGGGACATGGCTAATGCCGCGCACGGCCTGGCCGGCCGTGCCCAAAACGTCAATCCGGGGCTTACGATTCTTCGCGCACGCACCTGGATTTACAGGTCAGCTTCCCGGCCCGGAGAGCTACGCACACACTGGCCTGAAGATTGATGTGGTTAAGGCTGCGCGGGCTATGGGCTTTCGGGCGGAACTTGAGGCCTGGGGGACAGACGGAGCAGGCGCCGACTGGATAGCGGACGTGCTGGTGTTTCTGGCTGATGGGACGCGGGTTGCAATCGAGATTCAACTCTCAAGCCAGCATTTGGACGATTTCATAACCAGGACGCAGCGCTATCTGCACTCAGGTGTCAGGTGTTGTTGGATCATGTCCGAGAGGCCAGTAGCCTTGCGTCTGACAAACGCCCTCATCTACAGAAACAGCCAGTACCGCCGTGAGACCGGCGAGGTCTTATGCGATTGCGAGGAGTTAGTGCCATTTGCAATCGAACTTGCGGGAAAAGACACTTACCCAGATGTTTTGCACCGATCAGGTTCGGCAGAGGCCGGCACATAAAGCGGATGGCGCTGACGGAAGCCATCGCCGGCATGCTGCACGGATACCCTAGCTGGCAACTGCCAGACTGGCATTGGAAAACGCCTCAAATATCGGTTGATTGATGCTTGTCCCAGGTCTGAAGCACGAAGATTGACATAGCGCCAGCCAGGTCAACGGCGGCATGCCTGCCGTCGGACGGAAAGGGCTTGCAGCCCCTGCCATGAGCGCCATTGAGCTTGTTTTGGATTGCGTCTAGGCCTTCGACGACCGTTCGGCGGCAGCCTTAGAATCCTTGAAAATGTCCTCCACGTGCTGGTCCGGTGCCAGATTGGGGCACTCAGCATTGGCAGCTCGACCTTTGCTCACACGGGTAGGATCCATCCAGGTCGTTGACATAATCCCACACTCCTGCGAGAAATGGCGCAACGATACATCAAACCAGTGCAACAAGTTGCCAAATTTCGCAACTGCGGCGCTTGCACACTCATCGTTATGGTGGCATAGTGCAACTTATGTCAGATCGTTCCAACGTAAAGGCTTCAACCATGGACCACTTTCCGATTGTGCAGGCGCTTTGCCGCGCTGCCATGGCTGCGCCGAACCCTGCTGTCCGCAAACAGATCGAACGGCTGTCTGCCGCACTAAGGGAAGCCGGGGAGGCAAAGCAGGCGGGCACCTTAAACGGTATCCTTACTAGTGCGGACCGTGCCGGAGATATGGCACCTAGTAGGCTGGTGCGCTCTAAGGCTGTGTTGGCAGGGGAAACACTGACAACCAATACGCCGCTTCCCGTGGACAAAGAGACGGCTAGTGCTTTGGCGGAGGTGATTTTCCCCCAACAAGTCAGCACGACCGCGCCGTTTTTTAGCGCGCCCGTCGGGGCTGCCGTGAAGAGCTTGCTTGACGAATGGAGTCATTTGAGCGAGCTCGAAGCGCTCGATGTCACGCCCGCCAAATCATGCCTGATCTTCGGTGCTCCGGGAACCGGAAAGACCCGGCTGGCCTACTGGATCGCGAGGCAACTCGACTTGCCGATCGTTGTGGCGCGCCTCGATAGCCTCATGTCGTCCTTTCTGGGCACATCCGCCCGCAATATCGGTGCGCTTTTTTCGTTCGCGGGGCGGTACCGCTGCATCCTGCTTCTGGATGAATTCGACTCCTTGGCCAAGCTGCGGGACGACCCGCAAGAGGTCGGCGAGATCAAACGTATTGTGAATACCCTGCTCCAGAACCTGGATGCACGCAATGATGTGGGTCTCACCATCGGCATCACAAACCATCCACAACTCTTGGATTCGGCGGTGTGGAGGCGCTTCGAGATACAACTCGAAATCCCGGTTCCGGACCTGCCCCTGAGACTTGAAATGGCGCGTGCTTTCATGGTGCCAGCCGAGGTCCCGGAGTCGCACATCAAGCTGCTGGCATGGTTTACCGATGGGGCGACCGGCGCCGAACTAGAGACGCTTGTCCGAAGTTACAAGAAGCTCCGGGCGGTCCGCGGCGATGCATCCGAAGAGGTTTTCGACGTGTTCCGGCAATTTGCCACGATGAACAGCGGTCGGCTTAGCAAAGCGCGGCGCGCTCTTCTGTTTGGCGACCAGGCGAATCTGATCTCGGCGCTTCATGATGCCGAGAGCCCCCCCTTTTCCATGACGGAGTTGGGCGAACTGCTGGGGCGGGACAAGTCCACGATTAGCCGCATCATCAAACAAGATCGCAAAGCGAAAAAGAGCGATTAGCCATGGCAACCCCAGTGCAGATTGTTCTCAATGCCAACAACTTCTCGGAAGACCGAGACGTACCTCCCGGCCGGGGTAATCGGACGGACTTTTTCCAGGACAATGAGAACGCGTTTCTAGCCCACCGCGACAAGATAGCTGGGCACTTGGAGGGAGTGGCGGAAGAGATCCGGCGCAGCGCCGTTTCTTTCGGCGAAGTGGGACATATCAAGGTGATCCTGCGCCGGCGGGCCTGGGCGAAGAGTCATCGTCCTTTGTCCGCATTGTTCCCGGGAGACAGGACGCCATTGGTCGGGGGTTTGGACCTCGGCGAGCTGATTCTTGAGGTAACCCCTCGGTCGTTGGATCAGGCCGCAGCCCAAGTGCGGCAGGCAGAGGACCGTGTGAAATGGGAAAAGAACAAGGTCACTAACAAACTTGAGGCACATCCGACCGCTCGCCGCAGTGAAACGGGCGCGATCGAACAGATTGAACTCTACGGTGCCGCTGACCGCCGCCGTTTCGACATCGAGAAGGCAGTGGTCTGGCTCTCGAACAGCAAGACAGGCGGCCAATATGAGGTTGAACTATTTGACTCTCCGCCACCTCAAGGGGACTGGGATGCGGATCGCGTGCGGCAACGCCTGTATGTATCTTTCTTGAAAGGGTTGCAGGGATTCGGCAGCGGTCTGACGGTAAGCCGTCTGGCGGACAAGTCATCGCATAGCATGGCACGTGTGTCCGTTCGGCTGGAACGTTCATCGCTACCTCCGCGTGTCCAGATTACTGGAGAGGGCCCTGGCCCTGGCGCAAAATTCTCCGCTCTCGCGCCTTTCGACGACAGGATGGAGCGCCACATGCAGGTTCTCAAATTTCTTGAGAACCATCCCTTGGTAAAGCGCATCGAGTTGCCAGGCATTTTGGTGCCGAGCGCCAACCCATCCACAACTAGTCGCACTTCGCCAAACGGATTCGTCATGCCTCCCCGTGACGCCGCGCGAAGCTGGCCTCGGGTCGGTGTTATCGACGGTGGTATTAGTGACGCGGCCTTGGGTGACTGGCTTATCGGTCGCTGGGATCAACTGGCGGATGGCGATATCGATCCCACGCATGGCACCTTTATCGGCGGCCTTTTGGTTGCCGCCTCCACCCTTAACGGCTTAGACACCTGCGCCGATCCAGATGGCACCGAGATATACGATATTGCCGTGCTACCCTCTTCAGACACGGCGTTCACCGCTTACCACGGTGACCTCAACGGGTTTTTCGAACAGGTCGAATACGCCATCATTGAGGCGCGCACCCGCCATAACGTGCGCATCTTTAACTTCAGCATGAACGTGCAAACTCTCGTGGCTTCAAATAATTATAGCAAGGTCGCCGAGCGGCTCGACCAGATAGCGGACACGCACGACGTTCTGATCTGCATCTCGGCCGGTAACCTTTCCACGTCCCGCCAGGAATGGAGCGCGGATGTTACCTCTGTCTTGCAGATGATGGCGACGAGCCAAAACGATGGCATCTTTATCCCCGCGGAGAGCGCGAGGAATATCTCTGTAGGGGCATTGAATCCCACCTACCTCGACGGTGCGATAGGGCATGTTCCCGCCAACTATTCCCGACGCGGGCCAGGGATTCAGTGCCTTGTGAAGCCGGACTTTGCCCACGTAGGCGGCTGCGGGCATGGACTGCCATCAAAGGCCCATGGTCACTACTCGGTCGATCCCAACGGGGTTGTCACCGAAAGCTGCGGCACCAGTTTCGCCGCGCCGCTTTTGGCAAAGCAGGCCGCCCTCTTGGACGCGCAGATCGAGGGTAACGTTTCTAGGGAAACTCTAGTGGCCTTGCTCACACACCATGCCAGAACGCCATCAGGCATGGGCGCAAAGGAGCTCAGCGCAATCGGGCGTCAGCTTATTGGCCACGGAACGCCTCCCTCTGTCGGCGAGATTTTGGAAGGTGACGACAGTCAGATCACCCTGGTCTTCGCGGCACGTCTAATGCCGGGAAAACAGTTGAAATTCGAATTCGCATGGCCGGCTTGCTTGGTGCAAAGCGGCAGATGCCGGGGTAAAGTGCGTCTAACCCTCGTTTCCAGTCCGCCCCTCGATCAACGCTTCGGTGCGGAGTTCGTTCGCGTCAACGTCGAAGCGGCACTGCAGCAGGAAACCGTCAAGGACGGAAAGCACAGCTGGAAAGGGCAGCTGAAGCCGCTTTATCTTCCGGATTCGTCCGTTGAGCATCCAGTCGAGGCGGAGCGTATTGAGCACGGCCTGAAGTGGAGCCCGGTGAAAGTCTACGGGGATCAGATGCCGCAGGGCCGGGGATCGTCATCCACCTGGAGACTTCTTGTGAGTTACCTATCCCGGACCGACAACTCTGCCGTGCCACAGGAGGGCATTCCGTTTACGGCTATTCTCACCATTGAAGACATGGCTGGCGAGGAGCCGGTGTTTAATGTCATGCGCCAGCAATTGGCTGCAAGCCCCTTCCAGATTTCCGACATCCGGACAGCAGCGCGTGTGACGACTCGGGTCTAGGCAAGTGCACGACACGCTAAAAAGACCGAATAGGGCGCGCCTGCCAGCTTTCTGAAAGCTGACCTTGGAGTGGAAAGCGGAACTCTATCCAAAGGTCGGAACCATCGTTTTGCGCGAGGCGGACTACGCAAGTGCTTAGGCCGCTACATGCCCGACGGCCTATTTTTGGATGGTCCGATCGCTCACAATCGCTTTTTCAAACCAATCAGGAACCTTCGCTATCTGCGACCCGATGACACTTTCGGGAACATCTTGCCAGAACGCGACAATCGCGTCCGAGAACGCCTGAAACTGGTCATCACTCACCTAGAGGTTCGTGTGATCCAGCATTTTCTCTGCCCATGGCGATCCCGAGCCGCTAAGCGGATTGTCGAGATATTCAGGGTAGTTCTGCTTCAGGTCATCGAGAGATTTTCCGACGCCGTGCTTGTAGACGTTGACCACCAACCGGCACGCATCGAGCGTCTTGAAGTAGTCCGTGCCTCGGATCTTCCAGCCGAAACTCTCCAGCTAGTCTGCAATCTTGCCGAAATCCGCTGACCAGACCTTTGCAACTGCCGTCTCGCCTCGATGCCAGTGAAAAATTTCCCGCACCAGCCAGTCCCGCAGCTGTTTATCCCACTCGTGAAACATTCCGGCGACGACGCTCAGGCGGGTCTGGTCGCGCATGTCGCTCAGGAGCTGATAGAACTCGAGGGGCGGCGCCCCTTAGCGTATTTCATAGACGGCCATGCTTGCGCTCCCTGCCTTGTGAATTTTGGTGCCCCGGATATCGAACTGAGCCATGGAGGCGCTATTCGCCTTGTGGATTGAATTTCCGCGGATTTCGTACTCGGCCATGCTCGCGCTGCCCGCCTTATGGATGCGGCTGCCGCGAATGTCATAGATGGCCGAGCTAGCGCTACCGGCCTTGTAGATCTTCTTTCCGTCGAAACGGCTATCGTTCGCACTCATGTCCCCAACTCCAATTCTGCATGTGACAAAGCCCATCATACAGATGATGGCCTTCTGAGCAGGCACCGCCTACATCCGAACCTTAGGATGTTTCGAGTTCCTCATCATCCACGGTGCAGAAAATGAATGAGAAGAGCCCAAAAATTCGGCTGAAATGGCCGGCTTTCCTTGTTAACAATTAGATGTAAGAAGGCTATTCGGTCTCCAAAACCGCAGGTCCTTTTACCGATGGAAGCGATCGAGGCTCTGTTTCAAAGCAGCGCGATCATGGCCGCGACCGTCGATCGGAGGCGTTCAAGGCCCGAGATTGCGGACTGATACCACCACTCGCGTCAACTATGGAGCCTTCGCCGCTTGGATAGTGTGAAGCATTTGGGTCTGAGGTGCGTATAGCGCCGTAACATCTTCCAATCCTTGTGCCCTGTGACCAGCGCTACCTGTTCAATTGTCGCCTATCGCGCCTATCCGGAGTGCCTGCAAACCGGAACGGAATGGGCAGCGGCGGCTGATCGCTACGCGAAATCATACCACGCAAAGCCCACATCCTAGGACCTGCATGGAAGTCCATCTTGTGCAGCGTCCTTTGCTTAAGCGCGGAACCATACGGGGCGATACGGGAAGATTTCTGATTTTTGCCCGCGAAAAAGACAATGAAATCAAAGTTCTTGATACATCCTCCGGGCCCACCATTGTCGCTCCATATCAATAATTTATGGCCGACCTCTATCTAAGTGGGCCACTTGAGCTCCGCTATACCCGCCGTATTCAGATCGAATGTTGTCGCCTGATCGAAGGGCAGGAGAAGCGATCTTGTGCCTGTTTCTATCCTCTATTTTTGCTCCTGTTCGTCGGTCGGCCGACGACCCCAGCGGCGATCGGCTCGATGCGCTTTTCTGCGCAATCCAGACGGCTTGGGCGTGGACGATGCGAAGCGAGCGATACGGCGCGCCGGAACATCTCGATCCGCTCGAGGGATGGATCGCCGATCCATCCCTCCGCGAGATCCAGGAACCCGCCGGTCCGGCTTCAGCCTGAAACCGGCGCCTCATCGGCTCGGCGTCTACTCGGCTGCGCCGCTCTCGGAAGCCAGGGTCGGGCCGGCTTCAGGCCGCCTGCGCCGGAATGTCCTGCGCAGAGCAACGTAGAAGACCGGCGTCAGGAAGAGGCCGAACAACGTCACGCCCAGCATGCCGGAGAACACGGCCGTGCCGAGCGATTGGCGCATTTCCGCGCCAGGCCCGCTGGCGATCACTAGCGGCACCACGCCCAGGATGAAGGCGAATGCCGTCATCAGGATCGGCCGCAGCCGCAGCCGGCAGGCCTCGACAGCCGCCTCGACGGCGTCAAGGCCGCGCTCCTCACCTTGGCGCGCGAACTCGACGATCAGGATCGCGTTCTTCGCCGCCAGGCCGATGAGCACGATCAGCCCGATCTGCACGAGGATGTTGTTGTCGAGACCGCGGAAGGCGACGCCCAGGAGGGCGGCCAGCACGCTGAGCGGGACGATAAGCACGATGGCGAAGGGGGTAATCCAGCTTTCGTATAGCGCGGCGAGCGCCAAAAAGACGAACAGAACCGACAGGCCGAAGATGAAGACCGCCGTGTTGCCGGTCTGCCGCTCCTGGAAGGCGAGTTCAGTCCATTCGAAGGAAGTGCCCTGCGGCAGCGATTCGGCTGCGATCCCCTCCATCAGGTCGAGCGCCGTGCCCGTGGCGACACCCGGCGCTGCATTGCCCTGAAGCGGCACGGAGACGTACATGTTGTAGCGTTGCACGAGCGAGGGACCGGTGACGTCGCGGATCTCGATCAGTGTGCCGAGCGGCACCAGGTCGCCGGCCGCCGAGCGCACCTTCAGCTTCAATATGTCGTCGCGATCGATGCGGAAAGCCTGGTCGGCTTGCGCCCGCACCTGGTAGACGCGACCGAAGGCATTGAAATCGTTGACGTAGGCGGTGCCCAGATTGATCGACAGCGTCTCGAAGATGTTGGGGATGGGCACGTTCAGCATGCGCGCCTTGTCGCGGTCGATCGCCAGGAAGAATTGCGGGCTGGAGGCCGAGAAGGTGGTGAAGACGCCCGTCAACCCGGGCGTCTGGTTGGCCTTGCCGGCGATTTCGTTGGCCAGCGCCAGGATCGGCCGCATGTCGGCGCTGTTGCGCTCCTGGAGCATCATCTTGAAGCCGCCGGAGTTGCCGATGCCCCGTACTGGCGGCGGCGGCAGCGCGATGATGAAGGCCTCCTGGATGCTTTGCAGGCTGCCAAACAGCGTGCCGATGATCTTGTCGGAAGTATCGCCGCTCTCGAGCCGTTCCTCGAAGCTCTTGAATGGCGCGAAGATCACGCCGGAATTGCTGGCGTTGGTGAATGTCGCGCCGTTGAATCCTGCGAAGGCGACGGCGTTGGCGACACCCGACGTCTCGCGGATGATATCCGACGCCTTCTGGATGACTGCGTCCGTTCGGGCGAGCGAAGAGCCCTCCGGCAATTGCACGACGACGATCGCATAACCCTGGTCCATGTTCGGGATGAAGCCGCGCGGCACCGTCTGCAGCATGTGATAGGTCGCGTAGAGCAGGCCTGCAAAGACGAGCAGCATGGCGGCAAGCGCCAGAGTCGTGCCGACCAGTCTGTGCACCAGCCACGCATAGCCGTCCGCCATCCTGTCGAACCCGTTGTTGAACCCGTTTGCCAGAGCGCGGCCGAACCTAGCCAGGAAGAAGTTCGAATGTTCCTCGCTGTGCGGCTTGAAAAGCACGCCAGCGAGAGCCGGCGAAAGCGTCAGCGAGTTGAATGCGGAGATCGCGGTGGAGACCGCGATGGTGATGGCGAACTGCAGGTAGAACTGGCCGGGAATCCCGGGAATGAAAGCCGCCGGAACGAAGACGGAGATCAGCACCACCGAGATCGCGAGGACCGCGTTTCCCACTTCATCCATGGTCTTGTGCGCAGCGGCGCGCGGAGCGAGCCCCAGCCGGATGTTCCGCTCGATATTTTCCACAACCACAATGGCGTCGTCGACAACGATGCCGACCGCCAGCACCAGCCCGAACAGAGTGAGCATGTTGAGCGAGAAGCCGAAGGCTAGCAGCACGGCAAGCGTGCCGATCAGCGAGACCGGTATCGCCACGATCGGCACGATCGCCATGCGCCATGACTGCAGGAACACGATTATGACGATCACCACCAGCAGGATCGCCTCGGCGATGGTGACATAGACCTCGTTGATCGATTCGGCGATGAACTCGGTCGGGTTGTAGATGATCTCGTAAGCCAGCCCCTGCGGGAAATCCTGCGAAAGCTCCGCGATGGTCTTCTGGATTTCTTCCGCCGAGGCCAAGGCATTGGTGCCCGGCCGCTGGAAGATGCCGAGCGCCACCGCCGCCTTGTTGTTGAGATAGGAATTGGTGACGTAGTCCCTGGCGCCGAGCTCTATGCGCGCCACGTCCTGCAGGGAGATCAAGCGGCCGTCCTCGGCCGACTTGACGATGACGTAGCGGAAGTCGCGCGCGTCTTCGAAGCGCCCTTGCGTGGTGACCGTATACTGGAAGGCCGAGCCATCGCCAACCGGCGGCGCGCCGATCGAGCCGCCCGACACCTGGACGTTCTGGTCGCGCAGCGCCTGGACTACGTCGCCTGCGGTCATGCCGTAGGCGGACAGCTTTTCCGGGTCGAGCCAGACGCGCAGCGAATATTCGCGCTCGCCGAAGATCTGCACGTCGCCGACGCCGTCCAGTCTCAGCAGGACGTCGCGCACGCGCGAACGCGCATAATTCGAGACGTAGAGCTGATCATATGTGTCGTCGGGCGACAGCATATGGATGACCATCATCAGGTCGGGCGAACTTTTCGCCGTGGTGATGCCGAGCCGGCGCACCTCTTCCGGCAGGCGCGCTTCAGCGATCGAGACGCGGTTCTGGACCAGCACCTGGGCCGCGTCGAGATCGGTGCCGGGGCGGAAGCTGATGGTGAGCGACATCGAGCCGTCGCCGGAGGAATAGGACGACATGTAGAGCATGTGCTCGACGCCGTTGATTTCCTGTTCGATCGGCGTCGCCACGGTTGCGGCGACCGTCTCGGCGTCGGCGCCCGGATAGGAGGCGCGCACCACGATGGTCGGTGGCGCGATTTCGGGATATTGCGCGACCGGGAGCTGCGTATAGGCGATGCCGCCGACGATCACGAGCACGATCGACAGCACCGCCGCGAAGATCGGGCGGTTGACGAAGAAATGGGCGAAGTTCATTGCGTCTGCCCTTCGGCTTCAACCTCGGGCGGCAACGTCGTCATCTCGGGCTTGACGGTGACGCCCGGCCGCACTCGCACCAGCCCGTTGATTACCACGGTCTCTTCGCCGGTGAGGCCCGCACGGATAACGCGATAGCCGTCGATGCGCGGGCCGGTGCGGACCGGCTTGGTCGAGATCAGGCCTGCCTCGTCGACAACGAAGACGATGCGGCGGTTCTGGTCGGCGCCGATCGCCTCGTCAGGCAGAAGCACGCCCGGATGCGGCAGCGAGCCGGGCACGTTGATGCGGCCGAACATGCCCGGCTGCAGCACGCCGTCCTTGTTGTCGAAGCGCGCCCTGGCCCGCATCGTGCCGGTAGCTTGGTCCAGGCGGTTCTCGGCGAAGTCGAGTTTGCCCTTGAACGTCGCTTCATCACGGTCGGCGACACGGACGACAACATCGACGCCGCCGGCGCCCTCCTGCATGACGCCGCCGCGCTCGCGGGCGTCGCGCGCATAAGAGAAGTAGGTCCGCTCATCGATGTCGAAATAGAAGTTGATCGGGTCGATCGAGACGATGGTGGTCAGCACGGTCTGGTCGGCCTGCACCAGATTGCCCGGCGAGATGAGCCGGCGGTCGACCCGGCCGGAAAACGGCGCCTTGATCTCGGTGAATTCGAGATCGAGACTTGCGTTTTCAAGGGCCGCCTCCGCGCCGTCCAGTTGCGCTTGGGCGGCGAGATACTCGCGGCGGCGGTCGTCCAGTGTCGAAACCGGTATGTTGCCTTCGCGCGACAGGGTCTCGGCGCGCTCGAACTGCATCTTGCTGAATTCGACCAGGGTCTTGGCCGAGTCGACCTGCGCCTGCGCCTGGTTCAGCGCCGCCTTGAACGGCCGCTGGTCGATGGTGAACAGGAGGTCGCCCTGCTTGACCAGCGTACCGTCCTGGAAATGGACCTGATCGAGATAGCCGCCGACGCGGGAGCGCAGCGAAACCTGGTCGACGGCTTCGAAACGGCCGACGAACTCATCGTCCTCGACGATATCGCGCACCAGTGGCTTGGCTACCGTGACGACGGGCGCGGGAGGCGCTTCCTGCGCCTGTGCGGCCAGGGCCGCGAGCAAGCCGATCGTCGCGCAGGTCGCGGCGACGAGCCATTTTGCAGGGACGTTTCTGCTGGAGGGGGCGGCCAAAGAATCGTGGCGGAGGCGTGCAGTGTGAACCATGGTTACCCCTCGTAAGCGGCCCTTCATGCGAAGTCCGTAACATCTAGGCAGCGGGTGTACCGCACAAATCAATCTTTTTGAACTGACCACCACAACCGACAGCTTGTTATTGAACGAACATCGAACACCATCAAACTTGACAAGGAAGCGGCTAACTGGGGAGCGCGAACGCACATCTCGCGTTTATCCGCTGCGTAGGCATTGCCATGCGCTCGAGCTGAAGCGGATCTGACAAGCCATTGCGCATCCCGACGTGCGGCGGTTCTGTCGGGAGGAACAGGGCCGCTCTCGCATAGAGGTCCGACCTGCTTCTCATTCTGCGGTTATAGGCGGCGATATAGGCTTCGATGAAATCGGCAGATTGGACATTTGCTACACTCCGAAAACGCTTGCACCACCCGCATACGACAAGCAGACCGGCGATCTGCTGTTCGATGTGGACGGGGCAGGAGGAGCGGCGACAGTCAAGCTTGCCGCTCTGGACCCGAGCACATTTCTCACAGTGGACGACTTCTTCGTGTCATAAGCGCGCGCATGGTGGGGGGCAGCTACATAGACCGGGCGTGATCGCGCCCATGCGCAGGATTTCCCTCCCCATTTCGCAGTAAGGGGCGTCAGGGCTCATCCGAGCCCTTGATGCTGGTGTCTGCAACGGTGAGGCATGATTTCGACGAACGCGGCAATCCATCGTCGTGAGCCAGCCGATGCTATTGTGCTAGTTTCGCCGCACTGCGGGTGGCTATATCATCCAAGACAGCATGAAGAAGCGTTCCAACTTCCTGTTTGGCCAGCCCGGGTGCAATTCCTGATTCGGACAGTTGAACGAGAATTGCCTTGGCGGTGTTGCGCCAGAAGGCGTTCGCGTCCTCCCCGTTTTTGGACTCCAGGACCCGGGCGATCCCTTCGACCAATTTCCGCCGCCGATGCAGCGGAAATGCGCTTATGTTTGAATCGCACATCGATCATCTCACCCCTTCAGTCGCGCGAATAAGCATTGGCGGGTTAGAAAATTTGGTTAACAGCGCTCTTTCTGACGGTGGTCAGCAATGGAACAACGCGTCCGCTGGGCTCGATGGACGGTGCCGCGAATAGCGACTGGACGCAGCGGCATGGGCGAGTTCGAGTCCCTGTCAAAGAACTCCATCGGCGATGATCCAGCCGCGGGCGATCACGCAGGAAATGATACGGTACAGCCGATCAAGCCACCGACGCCTGAGGCTTACCGGATCGGCGTCTCGCCGCGAAACAGCGGCTGGTGCGCCCGCATCAAGGCGGTAATCCGGTCGGCGACTTTTCGTACCGGCGGGGAGTGACGTTCCTCGTGATGGGTGACAATCCATTGGTCGGTTTCGAGTTCGGGAATAGGCTGAGCGACGCGAACCAGCCGCGGATCGCTGTCACCAACGAAGCACGGAAAGATCGAAAGGCCGGCGCCGGCGGCCACCAGTTCGCGCACCGAATGGGTGTTGTTGCCGCGCACGGCGATGCGGTCGCGGTGATGGGCTCGCAGCCAGCGCGCCGAGGCAATGTTTGCCCCTTCGCCGGTGACGCCGACGAACAACCCGGCGGCGATGCCGTTGATCAGCTGGCGTCCTGAATACATGGCGTAGGCGACCTTGCCGCTCTGACGGCCGGCCAGCCACTGCTCGGTCGGGCGCTCGCTGCGGATGCCGATGTCGGCGGCACGGCGGCCGATGTCGACGCGGTCGGTGGTGGTGACGAGTTCCACCCTTATGCCGTCGTCGACCGTCCAGATCTCGCCGATATGGGCGGAAACGAAGGCTGAGGTCCATGGCCCGGCCGAGACGCGGACAATGCGGTCCGGCAGGTTTCCCTCGCGCCAGCGGGTCAGCGACTGCATTGCTGCCTCGACGTCTTCGGCGCGCCGCAGCAGTTCTTCACCGACAGGGGTCAGCCGGTAGCCTGTCTGCTGACGCACGAACAGCGGTTCGCCGATCTGCTTTTCGAGCGCAGTGACGCGTCGTCCAAGGGTGGCTGCGCTGAGGCGCGTGGTTCCCGTCGCTGCGCTCAAGCCACCCAGCCGCGCGACGTCGAGAAACAACCTCAGATCGTCCCAGTCGATATCCATTTTGCAGAAATGAAAAACTCCTTGCGGCCGTGGCTGTAGCGCGAAGCGGGCATCACGCGCAAGTATGCCGGCGTTGCAGGCGTTGGACAATCCTGCCTGGAGCGACAGTGACAAGCGCCTCGGCTGGCCAACGAGCCAGCGCAATCCTTTCGATCGCGCATGCACTTCGCGCAGATGCTTTGCGCTTTCGACCAACCCAAGCGCGCGGGCTTTCTGCGTGCCAAAGGAGACGATCATGTTCGATAAACTTCGACACCGTTTCGCGCGCTGGCTTGCCTATCGTCAGACGCTTGCGAGCTTGAGGCAGGCCCCAGACAGCACACTGGCGGATGCCGGCATTTCTCGCGAAGAGATCCGCGAGCATGCCCGCCACGCCAGCCTGCGTCGTTGAGATAATGGAGGCGGGGTATGCAGATGATGGAGCTTTGGGATGGCCGCTCGGTACCGCGCATCGGGATCGGCATCTGGGCGGCGGGTGGCGCCGCGCGCTGGCGTGACACCGCGACCATCTATGGCGAGGCAGCGCCTGCGGCGCAATTGTATGGACGTCGCGCTGCCACGAGAAGCCCAATGAAATCAACGTTCCCGGCACACCTCCGGGGCCCACCAAAACCTATCAAGGTCAATAGCTTATAGCGCAAGTGTGTGGCTGATGGCAGCTTACGTGACCGCTTGATCTTACTGACCAAGTGGTAGCGCAGACGGAATCGCAGATCCACGGCGTGAGCCGCGTGTGGGATCAGTCGATCCTGCCTCCGATTGCCGCTATGGTTCGGACCAGCCTGTCCGCGACACAGGTCGATGCTCCAGCCGCCATGAGCATCTGCGGCAGGATCAACCATTCCAGCGTCCAGGCTGCACCAGAGCGCTCTTGCTCATGGATCAGCGCATGATGCATTCCCGACACTTGGACTGCGTTGTAGCGGGCAAGCGTCACCAGCATCTCTGCGTCGATGGGATTGCGCTTGTGCGCCATGGCCGACGACGAACCGCCGCCCGCCCGTTGCAGCTCGTCGCCTGCCTGCGCCATCAGCGCAATGTCCTGCCCGAACTTGCCGAGGCCGCCCGTCACAAGCGACAGCCAGTTGGCCAGCTCAGCGATGCGGTCGCGCTGGCTGTGCCATTGCGGCGCGTCGCCGAGGCTCAAGCGCCGGGCCAGCGCGGCACGGATGGCGGCGCCCTTGTCTGCGAACTTCTCGAGTGTCCCGACGGCGCCGCCAAACTGGATGACGAGAATCGATCCTCGCACCGATTGAAGCCGCTCGTGGTGGCGCACCAGCGGTTCGCGCCAGCTTGCGACGCGGCCGGCTACGGAAATCGGAATCGCTGCCTGCATTCGGGTTCGGGCCATCAGCGGGCGATCGCCAAACCGATGGCCGAGATCGGCGAAGGCGACCACCAGAGCCGAAAGCCGTTCTTCCAACAGGTCGATACAGGCGCGAATTCTCAGGATCATGGCCGTGTCGATCACGTCCTGGCTGGTCGCACCGAAATGCACATGCTCCGCATGCGGCTCTCCGACAGCATGCCTGATCTGCCGCACGAGCTCCGGCACCATGACGCCGTCGCGCGCCGTTGCGTCCCTCAGGGCCTGGATTTCCGGCCGGAAGTTGTCGAGGACGCGGCCGATTGCGCCTGCTGCAGCCGCCGGGACGATGCCGAGTGCAGCTTCTGCGTCGGCGAGCGCTTTCTCGAATTGCAGCATCGCCGCAATTTCGGCCTCGACGCCAAGCAGCGTCGTCATCTTCTCATCGCCGAGAAGCCCGGACAGGAGGGGCCCGGACAGGAGGGGATTGTCGAATGCTGCGATCATATGTCGAAGAAGACCGTCTCGTTGATGCCCTGGAGGTGAATGTCGAATCTATAGATGTCGCCATCGCGCGGCGCGACCAGCGTGGACACGCGCTCTTTCTGCTCAATGCGCATCAGGACGGGATCCTCGGCGTTGGCGGTTTCCTCGTCGCCGAAATACATGCGGGTGTGAAGGCCAATGTTGATCCCACGCGCGACGATCCAGACCGTCAAATGCGGCGCCATCATGCGGCCGTCAAAAAACGGCACGCGACCGGGTTTGATGGTTTCGAACAGGCATTCGCCCGTCGTCATGCCGGTGGGCAGCCGGCCCCAGCCGGTAAAATTCGGGTCGGCGGAGCCGCGCAGATCCGCGGGCGAATTGTAGATGCCGGCGGCGTCCGCCTGCCAGATCTCGACAAGCGCGTCTTTCAGTGGCGAGCCGGCGCCGTCGATCACCCGGATGTTGACCCTGATGCGTTCGCCCCTGGTCTTGTCGTTGACCATCGCGGCGCCAAGGTCGCAATCATAGACGCCCGAGATACCGGCAAAGTTGGGCGTCAGCCCGATGTGGACGTAGGGTCCCGCGGTTTGCGAGGCGCTTTCCTTCAGCCGGCCGAGAGCCTGGACCATCAGTTGCCCTCGATGCGGTTTTCGAACAGCGTCGAGCGGCGGCCGCGCAGCACAATGTCGAATTTGTATGCCCGCGCATCCATCGGTATCGTTGCCTGCATGTCGAGCGCGGCGATGAGGCCTTCAATAGCGCGGCGGTCGTTGATGGTCCGCACGATCGGGCACCTCCAGATCATCGGGTCACCCTCGAAATACATCTGGGTGATCAGGCGCTGCGCGAAGCCGTGCCCGAAGATCGAGAAATGGATGTGAGCTGGTCGCCAGTCGTTGGGTCCGTTGGGCCAGGGATATGGCCCCGGCTGGATCGTGCGGAAACAATAGGAGCCATCCTCGCCGGTGATGGCGCGGCCGCAGCCGCCGAAGTTCGGATCGAGCGGCGCGAGATAAGTCTCCTTCTTGTGTCGATAGCGTCCGCCGGCGTTGGCCTGCCATATCTCCAGCAACGCACCGGCGACGCCGATGCCGCGCTCGTCTAGCACATGGCCATAGACGAGGATGCGCGGCCCGATCGCGCTTTCGCCCGGCCCGGCAAAATTGTGTATCAGGTCATTGTCCAGTTCACCGAGAATATTGTGGCCGAAGACCGGCCCCGTAAGTTCCGACAGGGTGTTGTCGAGGGAAAGAAGCGGCCGTTGCGGCGAGCGCAGCACGGAAGTCTTGTAGGCTGGCGTGAAGGCCGGCGGATGCCAGTTGCGGTCACGCTGAAAGAAGGCGCCGATTTCCGGCGTGCGGTTGGCGGGAAAGCGCGAGTTGGTCATGATTTGCCGGCTTGAGCGTCCATTTCGTCGAACGTCTTCCTGGCGATCTTCATCGCATGATTTGCCGCCGGTACCCCGGCATAGATTGCCACATGCAGCAGCGCCTCGCGTATGTCGTCGCGCGTCGCCCCGGTATTGACGCTGGCGCGGATATGCATCGCAACCTCTTCGTCCTGCTTCAACGCGGCGAGCAGCGCGATGGTGATCATAGAACGCTCGCGCCTGGTGATATCAGGCCGCGACCAGACGTGGCTCCATGCAGCCTCCGTGATCAGTTCCTGGAAAGGAATGTCGAATTCGGTCTTGGCCGCCTCTGCGCGGTCGACATGGGCGTCACCCAGCACCGAACGGCGCGTCGCCATGCCTTCGACGTACCGGTCGCTGTGTCGGGGCTTGCTCATTTGCGCTCTCTTGCCATGTCGTTCAGGAAGCCACGGATCAGCCCGGCGAGCTTTTCCGGCTGCTCGACGCAGGGGATGTGGCCCGCACCGGCGATGACCTCGAACCGTGCGGCGGGGATCGAGCGCGCCAGCGATTCCACCAGTTCAGGTGGCGTCGATCCGTCCTGATCGCCGACAATGCACAGTGTCGGCACTTTGATCGCGGCGGTCGTCGCGGTGAAATCGGCATCGCGCATAGAAGCGCAGGCAGCGGCGTAGCCGGCCGGATCCTGGCGCGTCAGCATCGTTTTATACCCTGCCAGTTCCTCGCCGCGATTCTTGTGGAAATCCGGCGTGAACCATTTTCGCATCACGTCGTCGGCAAAGCTCGCGATGCCCTCCGACAGGGCCGCGTTGATGCGCCCGTTCCACATCTCGGCCGTACCGATTTTCGCTGCCGTATCGCAAAGGATCAACCCCTCGATCAAATCCGACCGCGTCTTGTAAAGGCATTGCGCAATGACGCCGCCGATCGAAAGCCCGCAGATCACCGCACGCCTTACGCCGAGATGGTCGAGCAGCCCTGCAAGGTCCGTCGCATGGGTCTCGATTGTTTGCGGCGCGTCACCCAGTTCGCTCAGGCCGTGTCCGCGCTTGTCAAATGCAACTGATGTACAGTCGTCGGCGAGCCTTCGCTCGACCTCGTTCCAGATGCGCATATCCGTGCCGAGCGAGTTCGCGAAGACGACCGTCGGCCTGCCGGCTGTGGGACGATGCCGGTAGTGGATCGTCGCGCCATTAATGCGAGCAAAGTTCATACCCGTCATAGCTTTGGCATTCCTTTGGGCCGCATCAGCCGTTTTTGCGCGGCGATGCGGAATGGTGCGTTCGGCGCACCATATCCTGCATAAGCGCCGCGCCGTTCAACAAACTCGATAATGAATCCCTCTCCGAATGTCGGCGCATAGAGCTGGAAAAATTCGCCGTTGTCGTCGCGGTCATAAAGGATATTGGCTGAGCGTAACCGATCGGCGACCTCCGGATCCAAACCGAAGCGCGCTTCTACGTCGTCGTAGTAGTTCATCGATATCTGAAGCGGTTCAAAGCCGTTGGCCTGCAGCTTCGCCGCCGTCGCAAAGATGTCATCCGTCGCGAGTGCCAGATGCTGGACGCCGGAACCGAAGGTTTCGGCGATGAAATGGCCAGCCAGCGTGCGGTGACTCTCGGCGCCGTTCAGCGTCAGGCGGAAGCGCTTGTCCAGACCTTCGATGACCTGACTACGCACGAGGCCGGCCGGATCGACGATGTCAACCATGGGGGTTTTGGTCGTCCTGAAGATCGAGACATAGAACAGCAGCCAACTCGGCATCTCCTCCTGTACCATGGTCTGGCCGACATGATCGATACGGGTGAGGCCGACGCCACTGCCGGAACTTGCCGGCATGACCGGCGTGAACTCTATATCCCAGACCTTTGCCAGGTCGGTCTTGGCATCGAGGAAGTAGATCAGTCCGCCGCCGACGCCGCGGATCGCCGGGATCGACAACTCGCCGGGCCCGACCCGCTGGTGAAAGATCTCCGCGCCCAGCGCCTCGGCGCGCGCGACCGTGGCGGCGGCGTCCTCGACCTTCAGGCCCATCGCGTATGCCGACGTGCCATGGACAACAAAGGAAGAATGGGCAAAGCCCTGCCGCTCGGTATTGATGACAATATTGATCTCGCCCTGGCGGTAGAGCGTGACGTCCTTCGAGACGTGCCGACCGGCCTCGACAAAGCCGAGCATGCGCAACAGCGATCCAAGCTGTCCAGCGTCCTGGCGATCGGCCGCGAACTCGATGAACTCGACCCCTCCAACCCCGATGCGGTCGGGCATTGGCGGGATAGCCATGTCAAGTGCCGGTTCTTCACGCCGCACCTGATCCATCAGCCATACGAGCGAACGCCGTCCGTCGACGGAGATCGCCTTTGCCGACCCGCCACGGAACTGGTCGTTGAAAATCTCGAGCGACAGATAGCCGTCATAACCGGTTGCCGCGACCGCCTGCATGAACTGTCGCACCGGCAGATCGCCTTCGCCTGGCATGTTGCGGAAGTGCCGGCTCCAATAGAGCAAGTCCATTTCGATAAGCGGCGCGTCCGCGAGTTGGACGATGAAGATCTTGTCAGCGGGTATCGAACGGATGGAGCCGAGTTCAATCCTGCGGGCCAGAGTGTGGAAGGAATCGAGAACCAGCCCGACGTTCGGATGGTCAGTCCTGCGCACGATTTCCCACGCATCGCGATGATCGTTGACGTGACGCCCCCAGGCCAATGCCTCGTAGCCGACGCGCAGACCGCGCTTGGCAGCGCGCTCGCCAAGCTCGTGAAAATCCGTGGCCGCCCGGTCGATCCCGCCAAGCGAGACCGGTGACACCGACGAGCATACCAGCATCAGGTCGGTGCCGAGTTCCTGCATGACGTCGAACTTGCGCTCGGCACGATCAAAGGCGCGGTTGCGCTGGGGCTCCGGCAAACCCTCAAAATCCCTGAACGGCTGGAAGAGCGTTATGGTCAGACCTGTGTCACCAGCCATTCGGCCGACGTCGCGCGGTGAGCCGTCAAAGGCGAGGAAATCGTTCTCGAAGATTTCAACGCCGTCGAAGCCCGCGGCGGAAATTGCCGCGAATTTCTCCGCCAGGTCACCGGCGATCGACACCGTCGCGATCGAAGTCTTCAAACGCGCCTCCTCCCCGGTTTGTAGTGAACGAACCAGTTCGTACATAACTAAGGCAACGCTGGCAGCACCGCAAGTTTCGGCGTTCTCAGCGTTCTGCGGGAGCTTCGTCCTTGGCGACAAAACGCAACAGCATTTCTACGCTGTTGCGCTTGAGCCGCTCGAGTTGTGCCGGCGCGCCGAAGTCGCGTCCGAAAATCATCGAAAAGGTGGTGCGATTGGAAACGTTGAAGAAGCACAGCGCGCTTACCTGCCAATGCAGTTCGACCGCGTCGAGTCCCGGCCGGAAGACCCCCTCTTCGACACCGCGTGAATAGATGCGAGAGATATGGTCGATCGCAGTCACGTTCAGTTCGCGGATCGCATCCGATTGTTCGAGGTATTGGCCGTGATGGATGTTCTCGATCATCACCATGCGGATGAATTCCTCGTGTCGGTGATGGTGGTCGAACGTGAACTCCACCAGGCGTGCCAGTGCCGCCACGGGGGGCAGGCCTTCGATATCAAGTTGGGCCTCGCCCTCGCGCACCTGGCGATACGCGTTCTCGAGCGCGCGCAGGTAGAGACCTTCCTTGTCGCCGAAATAGTAGTAGATCATGCGCTTGCTGAACCGTGTGCGCGCTGCAATCTCGTCTATGCGCGCGCCCGACAAGCCGTTCAGGGCAAACTCCTTGGAGGCGATCTCGAGGATGTTGCGGCGCGTACCCTCAGGGTCCTGGATACGCGCCGTGCTCGCGTCCGGCTTCGGCTTTCGTTCTTTCTTGATAACGGCCATGCAGTTTGAGTTCCCGCCCCGGCGCAGCCGGCATTTGACTAAACTAACCAGTTAGTACATCATTCGCAAATCGCGACGGACTCATTTACCGGCGCGTTTGGCGTGAACACAAGGGCGATCCAGGAATTGCTGCATTCGGGCTGGGAGGCGGCCCGCCACAGGGAGGAATTTCGCGAGATGGGCGACAGCCTTGTCGACCTCCTTTGCCGTCTTGCGGACGAGCATAAGGGCGCCGCCAGCGGCGACAGCGAAAAGGTCGTGATTGGCCTTGTCGGACGCGGTATTCAGTCCTCGCGCACTCCCGGCATGCACGAGCGTGAAGCCCGGCGCCTCGGCATCGGCTATTCCTATCTTTTACTCGATTTCGACCGGCTCGGATTTCCGGACGCGGCGATCGGCGACTTGATCGCGGCGGCGGAAATTGCAGGCTTTCACGGCCTCAACGTCACTCATCCGTTTAAACAGGCTGTCATTCCCGTCCTCGATGCTCTGTCGCCGGAAGCGCGCGCAATAGGCGCGGTGAATACGGTCGTCTTCGCTGGCGGACGCAAGGAAGGCCACAACACCGACAGCTGGGGTTTCGCGGAGAGTTTTCGCGAAGCGATGACAGGCGCATCGATGGGCTGTGTGGCAATGTTCGGCGCCGGCGGAGCGGGCGCCGCAGTCGCAAACGCGCTGATGCAAATGGGCGTTGGGCGGCTGTTCGTCCTCGACAGCCAACCCAGTCGCGCCTCGGATCTTGCGTCGCGCATGGGCGCGTTGTTCGGCGGTCGCGTCGAGACGTGGCCGGATCCGGCCGCAGCCGTGCGCATGGCAAACGGCATCGTCAACACGACCCCGGTGGGCATGGCGAAGTACCCCGGAACACCGTTCGACACGGCTCTTCTGACAGCCGAAAAATGGGTCGCCGACATAGTCTACTTTCCGACCGAAACAGAGTTGTTGGTCGCGGCCCGTGCGATCGGCTGCAGAACGCTGCCGGGCATCGGCATGGCGATCTATCAGGCCGTCCGCGCGTTCGAACTCTTCACCGGGCGCAAGGCCGACCGCCGCGCCATGGCAGATCATTTCGAGGCCGCCGCATGAAGGCAATGACGCCTATAATTGCATGAAGATCACTGGGAGGAAATCGACATGAAAGCTGAAATGAACCGACGCATGTTTATGGTCGCCGCCGGCGCACTCGCCGCCGGGACCGCCGTTCCCGCCTTCGCGCAGGACAAACCGAAGCTGCGTTTCTCGGCCGTGTTCTCGGAACAGGACATCCGGGCCGAGATGATGAAAATGTTCGCCGACGCCATCAAGGACGACTTTGCCTTCGAGGGTTATTACGGCGGGAACCTGTTCAAGCAGGGCACCGAACTTGTCGCCATCCAGCGCGGCAACCTCGAGATGGGCAACGTTGCCCCGCAGGACATCTCCAAACAGATTCCGGCGTGGTCTATCGTCACCGCCGGCTACCTGTTCCGTGACGCCGCACACGTGAAGGCGTTCTTTGCCAGCGATGCCGGTGCGGAGCTGAAGCGGATGACTGAGGACCAGCTCGGCGTGAGGGTGCTCGGCCCTACCTATTTCGGCCTGCGCCAGGTCGGTCTGAAACCGGACAAGGAAATCAAGACTCCCGCCGACATGGCAGGCATCAAGCTGCGTATGCCGGGTGGCGACGCCTGGCAATTCCTCGGCCAGGCGCTCGGTGCGAACCCTACGCCCATGGCATACGCCGAGGTCTATACCGGCCTGCAGACAGGCGCAATCGACGGGCAGGACAACCCGCTACCCAACGTCGAGAACATGAAGTTCTACGAGGTCATGTCGCAGATCGTATTGACCTCGCACCTTGTCGGTTTCGACCTTCTCAGCATCTCGAAAAAGGTGTGGGACGAGATGGGGGCCGAGAAGCAGGCAAAGGTCCAGGCCGCAGCGGACAAGGCGATCGACTTCTCGACAGAGAAACACCTGACACGCGAGAAGGAACTCGTTGAAACGTTCAAGGGCAAGGGCCTGAAGATCTACGAGCCCGATGTCGCGGCATTCCGCAAGCATGTGCAGGAGCAATATCTTGCCTCCGACCTGGCCAAGGAATGGCCGGCCGGGATGGTCGACAAGATCAACGCGCTTTGACGCGACAAAACTCGCCGGCCGGTCCGCTTGCGACCGGCTGGCGAGTTTGGCCAGACGCCCGCCAGGGAGGCATCATGAACCCGGGATTGAGAAAGATCGGCGGCTGGCTCTACCGGCGCGCCGAGAACGCAATCGCCATCGCAATCGGCGCCATGTTCGCCGCGTTTCTGCTCCAGGTTGCTTTTCGCTACCTTCTCAACTGGCCGACCGGCTGGAGCAACGAGCTCACCGTCGTACTCTGGATCTGGGTTGTGCTGTTCGGCGCAGCCTTCGTCGTTCGTGAAGAAGAGGAAATCCGTTTTGATCTCCTCTACGCCACAGTCGGTCCGGAGATCAGGCGGGTGATGACGCTTGCCTTCGCTATCGCTCTCGTCGCGCTCTATGGCTGGTCCTTTCCGGCCGTCTTCGACTACGTGATCTTCATGAAGGTCGAGAGCACCGCCTACCTCAAGATACGCTTCGACTGGCTGTTCTCGATCTATCTCGTCTTCGTGGTCGCCGTGATCGCCCGCTACCTGTGGCTCGCGTGGCGTGCTCTCCGCGGCCAAGCATCGGCGGAATTTGACCCCACGAAAGCGAGCTCCGGCGTATGAATCTCGCGAGTCCCTTTTCGCTGTCAGTCGTTGCGATCACAGCGCTGGCCTTGCTTGGCCTGCCGATCGGTCACTCGATGATCGCCGGGTCGATCCTCTATCTCTGGCTTGCAGGGCTCGACATGGGCACCTCCGCCGAGCAACTCCTCAACGGGCTCTACACAAGCTACATTCTGCTTGCCGTACCGATGTTCATTCTCGCCGCGGAGTTAATGAACGCCGGAACAATGACCGACCGGCTGCTGCAATTCTGTAACGCTGTCGTCGGCCGTTTCCGCGGCGGCCTGGCGCAAGTCAACGTGCTGCAGTCGATCATCTTCGCCGGCATGTCCGGCTCGGCCATCGCCGACGCCGCGGGCACCGGCAAGATGATGCAGCAACTCATGACTAAGGATGGCAAGTACCCGGCGAGCTATGCCGCTGCGCTGACAGCCGTCACCTCCGTCATCGGCCCGATCATTCCTCCGTCAATTCCGCTGGTCATCTATGCGCTAATCTCGGATGCATCCATCGGCTACCTCTTCATTGCGGGTATCGTGCCGGGCCTTCTTCTCGCCCTGACGCAGATGATCATCGTCGCCATCGACGCGCGCCGGAAAAACTTTCCGGTCGAGAAGCCGGTGCCGCTCAGGGAATTTCCGGGGATCACCTTGCGCGCATTTCCGGCGCTGATGCTGCCGGTCGTTCTGCTGGTCGGCATAAGGGGCGGCGTGATGACCCCGACCGAGGCTGCGGCGGTCGCCGCCGGCTACGCGCTGCTCATCTCGGTCGCGATCTATCGCAGCGTGACGCCGGGTCAGCTCTACCATGCGCTTCTCAACAGCGCCCGCACCACCGCCTCGATCGGCATGCTCATCGCCGGCGCCCTTGTGTTCAACTACGTTGTCACGGTTGAGAACATTCCGCAGTCCCTGTCGGTGATCCTGCAGTCCTGGGATCTTTCGCCGATGGGTTTCCTGATCCTGGTCAACATCCTGCTGCTGATCCTGGGCTGCGTGCTGGAGGGCACGACGATCCTGCTGGTAATCGTGCCGGTGCTGATTCCGACGGCGAAGGCGCTCGGCGTCGACATGGTGCATTTCGGCGTGATGGTGGTTGTCAACATCATGCTCGGGCTCGTCACCCCGCCCTACGGGTTGCTGCTGTTCATCATGACCCGCATCGCAGAGGTGCCGCTGCGCGACCTGGTGCGCGACGTAATGCCGTTTCTCTACGCCATGATTGCCGCCCTGATGCTGATCACCTTCTTCCCATCGCTGGTGCTGTGGCTGCCGCGCCTGCTGGGCTATCAAGGATAGGACCATGACCAAGCCAATCTTCGTCCTCAACGGCCCAAATCTCAACCGGCTCGGCATGCGCGAGCCGGAGATCTATGGGAGGACGACACTCGCAGAAATCGAGGGGATGTGCCGCGACGCCGCCGGCGACCATCCGATCCGTTTTCACCAGTCGAACATTGAGGGCGAAATCGTCAACTGGGTCCATGAGGCGATCGACGAAGGCGCGGGCATTCTGATCAATCCCGCGGGTTTGAGCTTCATTTCGATCCCGGTGCTCGATGCGCTCAAAATGTTTCCGGGCCCGATCGTCGAACTGCATATCTCGAACATCCATCGCCGCGAGGAGATCTATCATCGGTCGCTGGTATCGAAGGTCGCCACCGGTGTGATCGCGGGGCTCGGCGCCGAGGGATATCCGCTCGCGATCCGCTGGCTTATGGACCAGGTCGACCGATAGTGTATCGCCATGCCTGAACCCTGTATCATCGCCGTTGCGATCACCGGCTCGCTGCCGCGCAAGGAAGACAATCCTGCGGTGCCAATCAGCGTGGCCGAACAGATCGAGTCGACCCAGGAAGCCTTTGAAGCAGGTGCGTCGCTGGTGCACATCCACGTGCGCAATGACGATCAGAGTTCATCGTCTGAACCAACGCGCTTCGCTGCCGTTCAGGAGGGGGTGCGTAGGCACTGCCCCGGTATGATCGTCCAGTTCTCGACCGGCGGGCGCGGTCGTGATCCTGTCGCGCGCAGCTCGGCACTTTATCTGAAGCCGGACATGGCCTCGCTTTCGACCGGTTCGGTCAACTTCCCATCCATAGTCTACGAGAACCATCCCGCCCTGATCGTTGATCTCGCAACCGCGATGAAGGCAAATGGCGTGCTGCCGGAGATCGAGATCTTCGACCTGTCGCACCTTCACACTGCCAGGCGGCTGGCCGACGGGGGACTTATAGGTGAGCGCCCGCACATCCAGTTTGTCATGGGCGTGCAAAACGCACTGCCTGCGGAGGAGAGATTGCTCGATGTGCTCCTCAGGGAAGCGAAACTCCTGTTTCCACAATCCACCTGGACAGCGGCCGGAATTGGCCGCAACCAGACGATCGTAATGCAATGGGCGTTGGCGCGCGGAGCAGACGCAGTGCGTACCGGACTTGAGGATAATATCAGGGTCACCAGGGAACGCCTGGCGCGCAGCAACGCGGAGCTCGTCGAACTCGCGGCGGCCTCAGTCGAGAGGCTTGGCCGGCGTGTCGCCACCGTCAACGAGGCGCGCCAAACGCTTGGTCTGGCGTCAGGACCGTAATCCTGGCTGCAACTTCGCGCCGCGCTGTCGGACCTGTTGCGCCTTGGCAACGTCCTCGTCGATCCTTCAGACGTCGCTATCCGCGACAAGGAGGAAGCTCGACATCCTGGCGCACCCGGACATCAATAAGGCCGGCTTTTGCCACCGAGCACGGCAAAAAGTGCACTGTCACCGTAATTCAAATTCAGTAGCTTCTTCCAAGAGGAAGCTGAACACGCTTGAGTAAGATTTCACCGACCCTGACAGAGGTTCATCCCTCTCCCAGCGAAATATTTTCCCATCCGGAGCCATGCCAATTAATTTTCTATTCTTGCCGATGGAACCCAAAAAAATAACATCGTCCGGCGCATTACTTGGTCGTCTCTCTATGTTCGGTTCCAATATCGAGAAAGGCTGTTGACCTGCCTCCACCAAGTTTGTGCGAGACCAACTACGCCTCAATCCATATACGTTTATACAGTTAGCAAATAGGCCGATCCCATTGTGAAGCTGGAGAAAACAACGAAAACTTTCTGGAAATCGACGCGAGATTTCAATTTCGAGCTGCTTAATCAGACTGCCATCAAGCGGAGCATACAGCTGGTGCAAATATGCTTCAGGAGCCCGATCTGGCGTATGTCCGATCCACTCTGTTCCATCCGGAAAGGTCTTCTGCCCGAGGCGTTTCCATTTATCGACTAAGATGCGGAGCTCTCTGTATGCACGAGCATCTTCATTGCTTGACCATTCTTCCTGCATACGCATTGCCCGTAAGTTTGACGGTTCGTAGGGTCTAGCTTGTCAAGCTGATCCATCACATCGAAAACTTTACCAAGCATTACGGTGCATTACGGTGACAGTGCACCATTTCTTTTTCCCCGCCTGGCCGCGTTTTCCCGATTCACGGGTTTTCCGGTTTGCTCGGCAATCCGGTCCGGAAGTGCTTCGCTGCCCACCGGCCGCAGATGCCGACATCGGCTGCGCGGCAAATGCAAGTCGAGCCATGCGTTCAATCTACACACAGCGACAGCCGAGCAAACATGGCAAAAAGTGCACTGTCACCGTAATGGCAACTCACCCCAGCCAATATCTCGGCCCCGGCCCCTTGCGACCTGCCAAATCGGCAGGGTTCGCAAGGCTACAGCGGTCGATCGACAGGCAGCCGCAACCGATGCACTCGGTGAGCCCGGACCTCAGACGCTGCAACTCGGCGATGCGCTGGTCGATGCGCTTGGTCCACCGGCCTGATAAACGCGACCAATCCTTACGCGACGGCACGCGATCGGCTGGCAACTTGGCGAGTTCGCCGCCAATCTCCTCAAGCGTCAGTCCAATTCGCTGCGCGAAGACGATGAAGGCGATCCGGCGCAGCACCGAGCGCGGATAGCGCCTATGCCCCGAGCCGGCCCGCTCGGAAGCGATCAGCCCGCGCTCCTCGTAGAAACGCAATGCCGATGAGGCGACGCCGCTGCGCCGCGCCACATCGGTGATGGTCAGCATGGATTCCATGCGTGAACGAAGCACGATTCCCCCTTGACTTCAAGTTAACTTGAACTTGTAGCAACGGGCAGTACAGATTGAAGGAGCACCGGCAATGCAGACGAATATCGATCTTGGGGGACTTCGCGTGGCGGTCACGGGCGGCACGTCCGGCCTCGGACTGGCGCTTGTGCGGCAGCTTGCCAAGCAGGGTGCGTCCGTCGCCTTCGTCGCCCGCACCACCGCGGACGTCGAACGCATCGCCGACGAGACCGGCGCGCACGGCATTGTCGGCGACGTCGGCAAGAAGGAAGACATCTACCCGATCGCGTTGCAGGTCACCGCCAGCCTCGGCGGGCTCGACGTCCTGATCAACAATGCGTCGAGCCTCGGACCTGTTCCTCTGGCGCTTCTTGCCGATACCGAGTGCGAGGAGCTGGAAAAAGCGCTCGCGGTCAATCTCGTCGGCGCGTTCCGGCTGACGAAAGCCCTGTTCGGTGCGCTTACCGCATCCGCACGCGAGGATCGTGGCGCGCTGGTGATCAACATCTCCAGCGACGCCGCGGTGAACGCCTATCCCGGCTGGGGCGCGTATGGCGCGAGCAAGGCTGCTCTTGCCCATCTGACGGCGATCTGGGACGAGGAGGCGAAAGACGACGGCATAAGGTTCCTCGCGCTCGACCCCGGCGATATGGACACCCCGCTGCACGCGCTGGCGCTTCCTGACACCGATCCGTCGACCTTGAAGCGCCCCGAGCTGGCTGCTGGCGAGATCATCGAAAAGATGCTCGACGCGTTGCCGGTCCGCTCTACGCTTCTCGCCGGGGCACATACATGATTGCCGCCGACCGCCCCGATCGGCGCTCCGCAAGGCTGTTCGTCGTCGAGGCCGATGGCACGATGCGCGACCTGCCGCGCGCTGTGCTCGCAGCGCTATTCGATCCCGGCGATCTGGTCGTCGCCAATGACGCCGCGACCTTGCCTGCCAGCTTGCACGGCACGCATGTCCCCAGTGACGAAGCGATCGAGATCCGCCTGGCAGGCTGGCTGTCACTTCCCGATCCAACCCGCTTCGTGGCGATTGCCTTCGGCGCGGGCGATCACTGTACGCGCACGGAAGACCGGCTGCCTCCGCCTCCGCTGTCACCAGGCGATCGCCTCCAGTTCGGCCCGCTTGAAGCCGTCGTCGAGCGCCTTCTCGACCATCCTCGCCTTCTCGAGCTGCGCTTTCCAGGCAACCGCGCAACGGTGCTCGCAGACCTGGCGCAGCACGGCCGGCCGATTCAATACGCGCATGTTCCCGAGCCGTTGGCACTGTGGGATGTCTGGACGAAGATTGCCGCCGGGCCGGTCGCGTTCGAGGCGCCGTCGGCTGGCTTTGCGCTCGACTGGTTGACGCTCCAAGCCTGGCGTCGGCGCGGCGTCGGCTTCACAACAGTCACGCATGCCGCGGGCGTTTCCTCCACCGGCGATCCCGCGCTCGACCTGCGCCTCCCTTTCGACGAGCCGTACCGCATCCCTGAGCGCACTGCGGCGCAGGTTGCGCGGGCGAAGCTCCGCGGCGGCCGCATCATCGCGGTCGGCACGAGTGTAGTGCGCGCGCTTGAGGCGGCCGCCAATCCCGACGGGAATGTGCGTGCCGAAAATGCCATTGCGACAGGGCGCATCGCGCGGGGCTCGCGGCTTCACGTGGTCGATGCGATTCTCACAGGCGTCCACCAGCCCGGCGAAAGCCATTTCGAGCTCCTGCGCGCCTTTGCCGACGATGCTCTGCTCGCCAAGGCCTCGGCAGCCTTCGCCGCGTACCGATACCGCGCGCATGAATTCGGCGATACCATGCTGCTCAATCGCCAGCCGCTGTATCTATAGCGCGAACAAGACCGGGCCTCCTCCCTCACATGCGCCCATCACAGTCATGGAAGATTGCCCCATCGCCTCCACGGTGGCACCCTGGACGCTGCATACGGCGAGGCGCACTTCTATCTAGAGATGAGCGGTTGCCGGCTGGCTAGATTCCGACCCCACAACGACGGCTTGCAACTTTCACCCGCACTAGCCTGACGACTGCTGGGTTTCAGCGACGAATGATGTTTGCTTGCGCCGAGCGACTATGTCCAATGCGGATTGCACATCCCGGTCGATCTGCTCCCGCCGCGCCATGAACCAATTCTTAGCGCCTGGATAGTCAGCCGCCGATTCCCTGGAGTCTGAAAAACCTAGCGTATTCTGAGACAAGGCAAGGATGCCTTGCTGCCCCAATACAACGAAAAGAGTGACACGTTTTTCGGCGGAATTGTTCTCAAGCCATTTGGCGACCCCGATACCGACCATATTGTTCTGTAGGTCCTTCATGATTTCCAAAGTCGTGTCAGGCTTTCCGCGTTTCACATAGAGTTCAGCAAATTCATTGACCATTCCACACCGGACGACCTCCGAAACCCCGAGAAGCCTCAGTCCGGAATAGAGATAGGAGGACGCCGAAGCATGCTTGAGGGCGTTGCGAAAAAGCGAGCGGCGGCAAAACGATCAGGAGAGCTAGCGCTAAGAGCTTCCTCATCTTACGATGCCGTCAAAACTCATCTTTCGTCTTTCTGGTAAGGGATCATCAGCGCCATCCGCGCTTCCACCGCATTACGGTGACAGTGCACCATTTCTGTTTCCCCGCCTGGCCGCTTTTCCCCGATTCACCGGTACACGCAGCGACAGCCGAGCGAACATAGCAAAAATTGCACTGTCACGGTAATGACAGGCTCAACGCGGTCGCCGCAGCATCGGGACTTGCGTCGGCGATGAACCGACCTGGATCGCGCCGAGCGGTTCGAAGCCGTGGCGCCGGTAGAACGGAATGTTGCGCGGGTTCGAGGATTCCAGATAGGCGGGCGCGCGATCGCACTGCGCGAGCGCGTATGCCATCAAGGCTTCGCCGAGACCTTCGCCCTGATGCGCCGGGTCGACGCCGATCACGGGCAAGTACCAATGCGGTTCGGCCGGATGGTACTTGGCCATCTGCTCGAATATAGCGGCGACTTCAGGGGCAAGAGAGGGCGCAACCGTGCTCTCGACAACCGCACCAAGCCCTTCCTCGTCGGGATGCACACCGGGCGACAGCCACAACGCCGTCCCGGTATAGCCATCGGTGCAAAAGGCGCTTCCGTTTGAGAATGCCCTGGCCCCGAACGCGCGGACCAGTCGCGGCATGGCCGCAAGGTATTGGTGTGCATGCGGCCAGGTCCATCGCGCCATGGGATCCGCTGCAAACGCCAGCACGATGGTTGCGACCGCCGGATCTTCATCGGCCGCGGCCATAACTCTCACTGTCGGCGATTTCATGCTGCCCTCCATGCGACACAGGTGGTTCGACGAGGCGCCCGCGCCCTCAACTGGCGCCCCAACAAGCGGGCTGGAATCCGTGATCAGGCAGTCCGTGATCAGGCAGTCCATCGGAAACCCGCTCCACAACTGGCTAGCATGTTTCGCCTCCGGCGTTAAGTTTATCTCCTGACGCAACAAGTTGTTTCGAGAAACGGAAAGAAAACCCCGGGGAAGGAGACAGGAGCGATGACGAAACACAAGACCGGAACACGCGAGGAATGGCTCGGAGCGAGGCTCGCACTGCTCGAGTCGGAGAAACGGCTCATGCGGCAGAGCGACGAGCTGGCGCGACAGCGACAGGAGCTGCCGTGGGTTCGGATCGACAAGGAGTATCTATTCGAGGCCGAGGAGGGAAGCGCCTCGCTCGCCGACCTCTTCCAAGGGCGCTCGCAACTCTTCGTCTATCATTTCATGTTCGGCTACGGATACCGGCTCACCGATGAGCGCCAAGGATGCACAGGATGCTCGTTGATCGCCGATCACTTCGACTGCGTCATCCCCCACCTGAACGGCCGCGACATTACCCTCGTTTGCGAATCGATCGCCCCGTTGCAGGAGATCCAGGACTGCAAGCAGCAAATGGGCTGGCGCTTCCCGTGGGTTTCGTCGCTCGGGAGCGATTTCAAATACGACTTCGGCGCCGCCTTCACCGAAGAGCAGCAGAGAGCCGGCGCCGACTACAACTATCAGCATGTCGACAGGGCCGAGCCGCAGAAGGAGGGAATGAGCGTCTTCGCGCTCCAGGACGGTGCCGTCTACCACACCTACTCGACCTACGCCCGTGGCACCGAAACGTTTATGGGCGTCTACCGTTTCCTCGACCTGGCTCCGTGGGGAAGGAACGAGAACGGGCTCGAATTCCCCCAGGCGTGGTGGCGCCGCCATGACGAGTACGGCAATCGCTGAGCGTCACGGGCACAACCGCGAATTACGGTGACAGGGGCACTATTTTCCTTTCTGCCTGCCGTGCCTTCGATCCGTAATGCCGCGGTGGGCGCAGATCCGCCTCCTGAAGATAGTGCGCGTCCGCCCTGCCGCCGGGCCGGTCAGCCTGATGGCATCTTGTGGAACGTCGTCAGCCCGGTTTCCATCTTGTCCCAGGGGAGGGCCCGGATACCGTAGGTGACAACGGTCGGATTGAACCGGCCCGGATCGTCGAGGCTTGCGGCATGGACCGTGATCACGTCCGGCATGGCGGCGTATGTCAAGTGTGTCGGCGTTCCGCAGACCGGGCAGAAGGAATGGATTTTCTCATTCCCGTTGTCCGCCGCGACACGCCAGTCCTTCGTCGTGCCGGTGATCGTCACGTCCGCCCGTGACGCAAACGTCAGGTAAGATCCGTGACCGGTGCCGCTTCTTTTCTGGCAATCGCGGCATTGGCAGTGGTTTTCGAAGATCGGGGCTGCCTTTGCCTCGTAGCGGACCGCGCCGCACGCGCATCCGCCGGTGTAGAGAGTGCTCATCTGCTCGGTTCCTTGTTCCGGGGTCAGGCCGCCCGTTCGGACGCGCGCGGCTTCGCGAAGACATCGATCGCCTGACCCGTTTCGAGGAAGGATTTCAGGCTGGAGAGGACGACCGGCCAACCGCGCTTGATGCCGTTCGCCATTCCGCTGCCGGATTCGAGTTCGTCATGGGTGACGGTCAGCCGGACCATGGCCTCGTATTCCTCGAGCTCGAAGGTCACCCGGCTGTAGCTCGCCGGATCGGACGCCTGCGAAGCGTTTGCCCAGGTGATGACGAGACGGGTCGGCGGCGAGACCTCGACGACCTTGCCGACGAGTTCGACGGTCCGTTCATCATTGGCGCGGATATGCTCCCAGCTCGAACCGGGCTTCCAGTCGGAGACGTTCTCGTGGCCCCAGTAGCGCCGTGCGAGGTCGGGTTTGGTTATGGCCTCGAACACCTTTCCCGGTGTCGAGACAATATAGGTCGTATAGATAAAGCTTTCCTTGGTCATTGCTACGCTCCTCTTGTTTCGCGAGCATAGGTAGATGGGGAAACCGGGTTCGTGTGAGTGACAATCTTGTCGCGAATTGCATCTGATATGAAAAGGGTTGACGCATGACGCGCTGGCAGCTTGCTCATGGACGGCATCTCGATCTTGGCGCGCAATCGTTGCTGATGGGGATTTTGAACGTCACGCCGGACAGTTTTTCCGACGGGGGAGAATTCGATCGGCCGGAGCGGGCGCTCCAACAGGCGCGGCGCATGATCGGCGAGGGCGCGGCGATCATCGATGTCGGCGGCGAGTCCACCCGGCCCGGCGCCGGCGCCGTTTCTGCCCGGGAGGAGCAATCGCGCATCCTTCCGGTCATCGAGGCGCTGTCGTCAGACGGCGGCAGCCTCGTTTCGGTCGACACCTATCGGGCCGAGACGGCGCGTCTGGCGGTCGCCGCGGGCGCGCATATCGTCAACGACGTGCATGGCCTGCAGCGCGAACCCGACATCGCGCACGTCGCAGCGGAAACCGGCGCCGGCCTCGTCATCATGCACACCGGGCGCGACCGTGAAAAACTGGCGGATGTGATCGCCGACCAGTTCCTGTTCCTGAACAGATCGCTGGAGATCGCGCGCGACGCCGGCATCCCGGACGACCGGATCGTGCTGGACCCCGGCTTCGCCTTCGCCAAGGACGGCGAGGAAAACCTCGAGCTCATGGCTCGCTTCGGTGAATTGCGCGCTCTCGGTTTTCCATTGCTGGTCGGCACGTCACGCAAGCGTCTTGCCCGTCACCTTGTCGGCGGAACTGACGAGGGGCGGGACGTCGGCACAGCGGCGACCAGCGTCATCCTGCGGTTGAAGGGCGCTTCGATCTTTCGCGTGCACAACGTTGCCGTCAATCGCGACGCACTGGCCTTCGCCGACGCGGTGCGCGAGCGCGAGACCGTGGAATAATGCATGTCGCCCAAAAGCATGCCCTCGGGCTTGAACCGAGGGTGCGCAGCGGTTTTGGGATAACGACATGCATAAAAACAAGAACTTAGGCGCGTCAGGCCGGCTCGGTGACGACGCCGATCCGCCGGTAGACGAATTGTTCGTCGTTCGAAGGAACTGCCGCAGCACGCTGGGCTTCGTCGATCAGCATGGCCATGCGCGCATGGATCGGCGATTTCGCGCAAGCCGGGTCCGTCGCGGCGGCGTCGCCGGCAATCGCCATCGCCTGGCAGCGGCAACCGCCCCAGTCGATCTCACGCCGTTCGCAGCTGCGACAGGGCTGCTGCATCCAGTCGGTGCCGCGAAAGGCGTTGAATGCCGGCGAATCGGTCCAGATTTCGGCCAGGCTGCGCGGGCCGAAACGCTCAAAGCTGAGCGACGGGATGGTCTGTGCGGCATGGCATGGCAGCACGGTGCCGTCCGGCGCCACCATGAAGGCGTCGCGCGCCCAGCCGCCCATGCACGGCTTGGGATAGATGGCGAAATAATCCGGCGGGACGAAATCGATGTTCATGATGCCGATGAGCCGTTCGCGTGCCGCCGCGACGATCTCCGCCTGCCGGTCGACCGCAGCACGCTCGGGCATCAGTTGATCGCGATTGGTCAGCGCCCAGCCGGCATACTGCACGTTGGCGATCTCGAGCCGCTCCGCGCCCAGCGAGAGGGCCAGATCGATGAATTCCGGCACTTCCTCGATATTGTGGCGATGGATCGGCGCGTTGATGGTAAGCGGCAGGCCGGCCGCGCGAGCGCGGCGTGCCGTCTCCAGCTTCTTTTCGTGGCCGCCCTTGTGGTTGCCGATGCGGTCGGTGGTCGCCGGCCGTGCGCCTTGAAAGCTCAGCTGCAGATGGTCGAGCCCGGCTTCGGCAAACGCCTCGATGCGGCCTTCGGCAATGCCGACGCCGGCGGTGATCAGGTTGGTGTAGACGCCGCGCGCCGAAAGCCCGGCGATCAATTGCTCGAGGTCGCGGCGCAGCGTCGGTTCGCCGCCGGACAGATGCACCTGGAGAACGCCGAGAGCGGCAGCCTGCGAGAACAGGTCGAGCCAGGTCTGTGTATCGAGTTCGCGATTGGCTTTCAGCAATTCGAGCGGATTGGAGCAATACGGGCATTGCAGCGGGCAGCGATGCGTCAGTTCCGCCAGCATGCCGATCGGAGGGAGAAGGGGCTCGCTCATAGCTTCACCAGCAGCTTGTCCGACCATTCCTGCAGGAAGGCGATGACGTCGGCGGCCACGGCCTCCTGTTCGGCCTCATAATCCGCGGCAAGGTCGGCGATGATGTGGCCGACCGTGGACCGTCCATCGCAGCGGCGCAATATATCGAGGCTGATGTCGTTCGGCCAAAATACTTTTTCCGGCGAAAGCACGGCGAACGCCTGCCGCACGGGGTCGTACTGTATGCGCACGTGCTTCGGCAGCGATGGCACCGACTGCGGCGACACCAGGGCTCTTTCGCGCAGCGCCATCATCGGGCTGCCTCCGGGCGGAAGGCGCCAGGCGGTATATTTCCCGGCTCGGCATAGGCGTGTTGAAGCGCGTCGAGCATGGCCCACAGTATGTCGCATTTGAACACCAGCGCATCGATCGCCTGCTGCTGGCGTTCCGCCGTGTCGGCATGGCCGAGCACGTAGGCGAGAGCGAAATCGGCGTCGCGCGAGGCCTGTTCGGGCCGTCGGGTGAAGTAGGCCAGCGTATCCTCGGTGATGTAATCGTATTTGGCCAGCATGGCCGGGACCCGCTCGCCGATGATGAGCGGCGAAAACATCTCGGTCAGCGACGAGGCGACCGCCTCGAACAGCGTCCGGTTCGTGCAAAAGGAGAGGTAAGCGCCGACCGCGAAATGTGTCGCCGGCAGCGCCAGCCTTTCGCTCTTCACGTCATCGGGATCGAGGCCGAGCGAGGTCGCCAGATGCAGCCAGCGCGCGATCCCGCCGCTCCAGCCGTCCTGGCCGTCATGGTCCTCGATGCGTTTGCGCCAGGCGGCGCGAAACGCCGGATCTTCGGCATGAGCAAGGATCATGGCATCCTTGCGCGGGATGACTGCCTGGTAGCAGTAGCGGTTCAGCGCCCAGGCCTGCATCTCGGTCCTCGACAGCGCACCGCTAGTCATCCTGTGATGGAAAGGATGGCGGTTATGATAGCGCTCGGCGCCGACCTGACGCAGCACGGCTTCGAGCTGGCTGGAGGACAGGCCGTTCCTGGCTACGTCGTGGAAATCACTCAAAATTCCATCTCCATCCCGTCGCGGGCGACTTCCCAGCCAGCCGCTTTGACCGCTGCGTGTTCGCCGGAATTCTCGTCCAGAACAGGGTTGGTATTGTTGATATGAACGAAGACACGGCGGCCGATCCTCACATCGGCCAAGCCGGCGATCGAACCCGCGTCTCCCGACATTGCCAGATGCCCCATGCGCGCACCGGTTTTTTGCCCGACGCCGGCAGCAATCATCTCGTCGTCCGTGTAGACCGTGCCGTCGAACAGAAGGCAGGCGGCATCGGCTAGACGCGTGCGCAGGGCCGCATCGATGCGCGCGCAGCCCGGGATATAGAAGACGGAGCCGCGACTGCCGGCATCAGTGATGCGGACGCCGATCGTGTCGCCCGACTCGGAGCTGAAATTGGCTTCCGGCTGGCTTCTTTCCTCGAGATAGAGGGCTATCTTCCCCGGCACGGGAAAACTCTCGACAGTCACGCCGGTGTCGTGGCCGTCTGCGTCGCAGATCGCCAGTTCTTTTGCCGGCGACAGGATGCGTCGCGGCACGAGCGCCGGATCGAGGACATTGAAAATCGAATTCGCCTCCAGCGTCGCCAGAACCTGTGTCGTTGCATAGATAGCGAAAGGCTGCCGCTCACGCAGGCTGAGCAGGCCGGCGACATGATCGACATCGGCATTGGTCAGCACCACCGCACGGACAGGCGTCGATCGCAGCGGCGCATCAGGCGCGGGCTGCAATTCAGGCGTTTGCGCAATCTGCTGGCGAATATCGGGCGAGGCGTTGAAGAGCACCCAGCCGGCCCCATCCACTGACGCGGCGATGCTTGATTGGGTTCGCGAATACACGCCAGCCATCCCGGTGCGAGCCGCGCGGCTCAGGCGATAGTTGCAGTTCCATTGCGGAAAGCCACCGCCTGCCGCCGAGCCGATGATTTTCAAGCGCATTGCAATGCCCGCTCTGCGGCTTGTTCAACCGGCAGCAAGTTTTCGACCGCGAATGGCTTCGCGCCCGCATTGAACGCGCCAAAGCCTTTCCCGAAGACCTCGCGCGGCAAGGCAGTGCGTGCCCCCGTTGCCAGGGACACGCACCTCTGCGGCCTACTTCTTGGGAGGAATTTCAGCAGGCAGATACCGCGAAATTTCGAAGCCCGCAGCAACCTGGCACATGGTCGGTTTTGTCCAGCTCTTCTTCATGGCATTTCTCCTCTTATACCAGCCCGAAGGGGCCGATTCTTTTCTCAGTCAACCATTGCTGGGCACCTTTGCAATGGCTCGTCCATCAGCTCTCAAAATGGACAAATGAAACGGTAGGTTCTGAAAACTCGAAAAACAAGACGCTCGAAAATAACAATGCTCATGCTCAATTGCTAATCACATAAGGCTTTCTTTCCTCCAGCGGAAGGTTCGCACCTTCCCATCCATCGGCGCCGGGCGGATACCAGATCACCGAGCTGTAGCCCCATTCGACGGCCCGTTTGGCGGCATTCCAGGACATCCAGCAATTCGTCATGCAATAGAACAGAATCGCGCGCGACTTGTCGGGACCGGCTTCGGCCGCGAGGCCTTGGCGAAAATAACTGGCGGTCTCCTCGGAAATAGCGCCGTAACCGACATTGGCCAGCCAGGTGCTGCCTGGGATATCCTTTCTGATCGTCTCTCTCCAAATCGTTCCTGCCGGCAAATTGGCCGGCTTCGGCGTGTACGGCATGACGTCGAAGAACACCGCCTTCTTCCCCCGCCACAGCGCCTCTGCCTCTGCCGTCGTCACCACCTTCGCGCCCTGCAGAGTCTGCGGCACCGGCGCCCGATAGTCGTCCATCCGGTAGCCGCCGGGCTCGGCGATATCGCCAGCCCACATCGGTTCGGTCAGACCCAGAAGGCCCGCAGCGACCAGCAAAATCGTCTCCTTTCCCTTCATACCGGTTTCGTCATTGCGTGATCGGATTATCGTGTTCGTCGATCAGCGGCACATTGTAGTCCAGCAGGATCCTGTTGATCTCCGCCTGGTTTTCCCTGATCACCCGGTTGAGCGTCCGCTTCCATTCCTGGTCGGATGGACGCACGCCCATTGTGATGCGGTAGGACATGCGCGAGCCGGTTTTTTCCTTCACCAGCGGAACGATCGTGAGATCGGCGCCGAGCTGCTTGGCATAGTAGCCTGCCATCGGTCCCCATATGACCGCCGCGTCGATCTTGCCGGCGAGCATGTCCTTGATCATGACCTCGCCCATGGAAGGGGTGAGGCGCGTATCCACCGCCAGCGGATAGATCTTTGCCGTTCGCAGGAGCTTGTTGGCGGCCATGCTGGCAGTCGGCGGCGTGCTTTCGACGACACCGATCTTCTTGCCGGTGAGTTTCGGATCCTCGATCGTCTCGACGCCTTCCATGCGATTGCCCTTCGGATGCACCAGCACATAGGAGGAGCGATAGTAGGCGTTGGTGTTCTGCACCAGCTCATCGCCCTGGGCATAACCCATGATGATGTCGCAGCGGTTGGCCGCCAGCGTGTTGCGCACGAAGCCCGCAACACTAGGAAACCATGTATAGGCGACGGACTTTCGACCGGTTTTCGCGGCAACCAGCTCGGACAGTTTGTTTTCGAAGCCTTCGCCGCTCTTGTCGGTGAAGGGCATGTTCGAAGGATCGGCGCAGACGCGCAGAATGTTTGGGTCGACCAGTTCTCCCGCGGCACCAAGGCCAGCGTCCTGCGCCTGAGCGTTCGAAGGCAGCAAGGCGAGTGCGCCGAGCATCGGCAGGACAAAACGCAGCTTCAACGCATCACGGCCAATCATATCATCCACCCATACAGGATGCTTCCGCATCCTTCGCTGCCTGTGGCTTGTCGGTTTTTTTCGGCGGTCTGCCGCGGGGCGCCGCACCGTCGGCGCGGGCACGCAGATAGACGTAGAGATCATCCATGTAGCAATAGACGTTCTTGTTGTCGCCAAAGGCAGGCATGACATTCTCCTTGCCGCCGCCGACATTCTTGCGGCCTTCGGCGACGATCGAGATAAATGTGGCGTAATCCATAGTTTTCAAGCTGTTGACCAAGGCCGGCGCATAGCTCGAACCTGTGCCGTCCGGTCCGTGACAGACATGGCAATCGGAGTGATACCGGCGGTAACCGCTGAACGTGTACCAATCGACGGTTCCGTTTTCGATCTTGTAGGTCGGATTACCCTCCGCGTCGAAATGCTTGCCGCCTTCTTCCGTCACCGCCTTGGCTTTTTCCGCGCTGTCCTGGGCTTGTGCGAGGCTTGTACTTGCCAGAGGCAGCAGAGCCAGAGCGAGAGCGGAAATTACAATGCGAACGGACATTCAGACTCTTCCTTCATTTCGCCTGCACACGGTTTTGCTGTCGTGAAGCGGCATTGATCGATGTTTGAGTGCGCGGCGAAATTGAGAGCCCGGGCCTGGCTTCCCGGTGATCCGGGCTCTCGCTTTTCAACCCTTGGTCTTTTTACAAGACCGAGGCGTGCCTAAGGTTCCCGAGTATCAGTCCGGGAGACCGAAGACGGTGAGCTGGCCACCCAGCGTCGTGTAGTCGGCAAGTGCTGCGTAGCCACCGACAGCGCCCAGACCAGCAGTCCCAACGACCGCGGCCTCGTCGCCTTGCGCACGGCCCTGATCGACGGCGCCATGCCAGGCAGCGGCGTTTTCGGGCGCAAGCAGTCCACCTGCCAGACCGATGCCGGCCCATCCACCGACGCCGGACAGAACGGCGATGTACTGCTTGCCGCCATGCTCGTAGGCCGTGATGTTGCCGATGATGCCGGACGGGGTCTTGAACTTGTAAAGTTCGTTGCCGTCATGATCGACCGCCTTGATGTAGCCCTCGAGTGTGCCGTAGAAGACGACGTCGCCGTCGGTTGCAAGAGCGCCCGACCACACCGAGAACTTCTCGGGCTTCGACCAGACGATCTCGCCCTTGGCGGCATCCCAGGCAATGAAGTTGCCCATGTTGTCCTCACCAGCGGGAGGATACATCGACACGGTGGCGCCCACGTAAGGCTGGCCGGCAGTGTAGCTCACCTTGTAAGGCTCATAGTCCATGCAGACATGGTTTGTCGGCACGTAGAACAGGCCGGTCTTCGGCGAATAGGCCGCCGGTTGCTGGTCCTTGGTTCCAAGCGCCGCCGGGCAGATGCCCGTCGTGTTGGTGTCTTCGCCGTTCTGCTGGGTCGAATATTTGGCCACGACCTGCGGGCGGCCATACTGGTCGCTGTTCGGGTCCATATTGACTTCCGTCGCCCAGTTCACTGCCGGATCGTATTTCTTGGCGACGAGAAGCTCGCCAGTGGCGCGGTCCATGGTGTAGGCAAAGCCGTTGCGGTCGAAATGCACCAGCACGTCATGCTTGGCGCCGCCGACCTCCATGCCGTCGACGAGAATCATCTCGTTGACGCCGTCAAAGTCCCATTCGTCATGCGGGGTCATCTGGTAGAGCCATTTGGCAACACCAGTATCCGCATCGCGAGCCATGATCGTCATCGACCAGCGATTGTCGCCTGGGCGCTGGACCGGGTTCCATGTCGAGGGATTGCCGGTACCATAGTAAACCAGGTTCAGCTTGGGATCATAGGAATACCATCCCCATGTCGTGCCGCCGCCTGTCTTCCACTGTTCGCCTTCCCAGGTGTTCGTGCCGGAACTCTTTCCAACAGGCTTGCCGAGATGGGTGGTCTTCTCGGGATCGATCAGGGTCTCTTCGTCCGGCCCTGTCGAATAAGCTTTCCAGGCGAGGCTGCCGTCTTTCAGATTGTAGGCGGCCAGCCAGCCGCGAACGCCGAATTCAGCGCCGGAGACGCCGACGAGCACCTTGTCCTTGACGACTACGGGCGCTGACGTACCGGATTCGCCCTTTCCGCCATCGGTCTGCTCGCCGTTCTTGACCGACCAGACAACCTTGCCGGTCTTGGCATCGAGCGCCACGACGGTGGTGTCGGCCTGGTTGAGAATGATCTTGCCGTCACCATAGGCAACGCCACGGTTCACCGTGTCGCAGCACATGATCCCAATAACGTTCGGGTCTTGCTTGGGCTCGTATTTCCAGAGGATCTTTCCGTCATTCTTGAGATCGAGAGCATAGACGGTGTTCGGGAACGGCGCGTGGACATACATCACATCGCCGATGATCAGCGGCCCGCCTTCATGGCCGCGCAACACGCCAGTGGAGAAGGTCCACTTGACCTGCAGGTTCTTCACATTGTCCTTGGTGATCTGGTTAAGCTTGGAAAAGCGGGTGTTGGCGTAGTCACCCGTCTGCATCACCCAATCCTTGGGGTTTTCGGCCATTTTAATCAGCTCGTCATTGGCCGACGACATGTGGACCGCGCCGAACGACATGAGCGCCGCGGTCGTCAGTAGGTAGGCAGTTTTCGCAAGTACACGCATCAAAGTCCTCCCAGGGTTCACAATGAACGAATCGTCCGTTGAGCCCACGAGGGCTTGCCCAAGCGATTCATATGGGGGAAGTATTTCCGGCAGCGTGTCACGACCTAAGCCGAATGAGCAGAGGGCACCGTTACTGCCCATCCCACTTGGCCTACGAAAGACTGTCGCCGCTCCCTAATGACGGTGACGCCCTTGAAGCCGGAAACAGGATGAAGCTATGTCATCCCCAGGCGGAAGGCAAGAAAAATCACTTCCGTCCATGTTGCAGTGCAATATAGAGAAATAGATATGAAAAAATCCGAACGGAAAGCTATTGATCGACTGATGATGAGGCGAGATGTATATAAGTGACCGAATTTTGCGTATTTTTTGGGCAAAATGTATTGATTTCTATTTGGGAATATTCCTTAGAGCGTAGGATTTTAAGTATGCGCGCGTCGCTCCCGGTGCCGATAGTCGAGGAGACATGAAATGAAGCTCAGCACCAGGATTTGGAGCCGATCACCGTGCCGTCGGGGAGGCCTTTTGCCCGCCGGTACGGCCTGCTCCTTTGGTACTATATGGCCAGCATGAGAACTTGACTGGCGTAGTGGCACGAGGCCAACTGGTGCGGTGATCTGTATCGATCCGTCGATCAATCGCGTCCGGGCCACTCGGAGGGTTCTCCATGATCAGATATGCCGGCTTTTCGACCTTGCCGCTGTTGCTCACATCGGCCCTGGCCTTCGCCAATCCGGCCGGCGCCGCTGGAGATTATCCGACGGTGACGGTTGTCGACTATGTGCTCGGCTGCATGCAGACGAATGGCCAGACACGTCAGGCGCTGGAGAGCTGTTCCTGCTCGATCGACGTCATCGCCTCGATCCTTCCTTTCGAGGATTATGAAAGGGCCGAGACCTTCAAGAGCATGTCCCTGACGACCGGGGAGCGTTCGGGGCTGTTTCGCGAAAGCGCGCCGGCAAAAGCCGCAAGCACGGAACTGAAGCGCGCGCAGGCGGAAGCCGACGTGCGCTGCTTTTAGAGCGTGCCCTGGTAAGAGCGCCGACGGCGAAGACAACCCGCGGCATACGGTTTCGAAGCTTCAGAGTCCCGTAGCTTCCAGTGGCCATTGATCGCGAAAGACCTTGCCGTCCGTATCGATCGCTTCGACCTGAATGTCGCCAGTGCCGTGCGCGGTGAAATCGAACCGGAAATTGGGGTCTTCCGAAATCGATATCCCGCCTTCCATCGAGAGGATCGGCCGGTCTGCCTGCGAGATCGACAGTTTCTGAACGAAATGCGCGGGGATGAAATACTGGGTCAGTGGATTCCGCTGCAGGCCCGAATTGTTCGGGTGCCGGATCATCAACTGCAATTCCTGCGCCTTTGTCATCGTCTCTTGCGGCGGGAATTGGCGCAGCTTCATCTGCCCCATCGTCGCGATCGCTTCGTCCTGGTTCTTGACTGCCGGGGCGGAGCATCCGCCCGACGCCTTGACGAAGGTCTGAGCCATGTGAAGTTCACCGCCCTGCGTTTCTGCTATCGCACGCAAATAGGAATAGTCGTTGACGCGCACGCGCGTCGACAGATGTGTCACGCCGGCGTCCTTGCCGATCTGGAACGTCGCCGCCACCGGTGCCGGATTGACGTCGATGATCAAGGTGACGGACTTGATGCCGTCGGGTGCCTTGGCGGGGTCGATATAGATGTCGACGGGCACGATGGCGGCATCCTGCGCCCGCTTCGGCGCCTCGACCCGGACGACGCCGGTATCGACCAGAATTGCCCGATCGCCGAACACGTCGCCTTTCAAATCCTGCCAGATCCTGTCCGAGGATGCGGTTGTCTGCTGCGCGTGGGCGGCTCCGAAGGAGCCAAAGAGCGTGCCGACGGCCAGGATGATCGCGGCGAAGATGGCTGCGAGCGGCAAAGCGAGCTGCCGGCTCCGGTAAGCGTGGTCTTGCATTTCGATGCCTCCACCAATGTCAGAGAGAGGTGGTGCCCAGGCCGATGTCGAAGGATAAACCCTCGACGATGTGTTGGCAAATCGATCCGCCTGATCACGTCCAGCGCTTGTCGGTGTGATCTATTCCCATTCGAGTTCGGCAAAGGCAGCCGTTGCATTGCGCTCGTTGTAGTCGTCGAACAGATGCCAATTGCTTCGTTCGCTTCGGCCGGCGGTCCTGACGGCCTCGCTGAGCGGCACCCCGTCGGCGATCGCCTTGCGAATATCGCGCGCCAGAACCTCGAAATAGCGCCGCTCCGCCGTCAGCGCCTCCGGCCAGTCGGCCGGCACCGGGCCATGTCCCGGCACGACGCGCGCAGCGCTGATCGCGGCGAGCGCATCCATCTGGCGGAGCCAGCCGAGCAGCGATCCGTCGAGCGTTGGCAAGGAGCCTATGAAAACGAGATCGCCGGCAAACAGCGTGCGCGTCGCGCTGTCGAAGACGGTCAGGTCGTTGTCGGTGTGAGCCGCCTTCCATCCCTGTAATTCGAGCACACGTCCGCCGAGGTTGAGCTGCAGGCGGTCGTTGACCAGCATCGTCGGCGGTATGATCTCGATCCCTTTCATCAGCGCGTCGCCGATCTGTTCGCGAAAGCTTTGCAGGTAGAACGCGCCGCGCGCCTCGAGCGCGCGCGGCAGATTGTGGTGGCCGACGATGGTCGCGCCGATCTCCCGGAATGCCGCGTTGCCGAAGATGTGGTCGGGGTGCATATGGGTGTTGATCAGATAGCGAACCGGCTTGGCGCTCATTTTGCCGATCGCGGCGATGAGGGCGTTCGCCTCGATCAGGCTGCCGCCGCTGTCGATGACGGCAACGGCGTCGGTGCCGACGACGACGCCCAGGTTCGAGATCGCGCCCTGGTTGGCCGCGCTCATCAATTCATCGACGCCCCGGAAAGCGAAGACGCCGTCGGCGATTTTCCTGAGCTTGAATTCAAGCCCGCCGGCAGCAGCGAGAGCGGCCCGCCCGAGGCAGCAGGGCAGCATCGCGGTGCTGACGGCGGTGCAGGCGAAGCCGTTCACAATCTTGCGTCGTGTCGTATCGATCGGCATGGCTTCCCCCGATAAGCATTCCGAGCCGTAGGCGATCAGGCCACGCCCGGAAATTTTTGGTGGAACGACCGCAAAAGGTCGCTCATCACCTGTGGATTGCGATAGTGCCGCGGCAGCCTTACGTCGAACATGCCGAGCACATGGGCCGGCCGCTGCGCGAGCACGATGATGCGATCGGACAGCATCAAGGCCTCGCGGAGATTATGGGTTACCATCAGGACGGTCGTAGGCCGCGCCGACCACACGGTCAAAAGCAGGTGCCGAAGCCGCTCGGCGGTCCGTTCGTCGAGTGAGGCGAAGGGTTCGTCCAGGAGAAGCACCGCCGGTTCGGTGGCGAAGGCCCTGGCAAGTGCTGCCCTGCGCGCCAGGCCGAGCGAAAGCTCCGCCGGATAGAGCGAGCGCATGCCGGCGAGGCCGAGCGTGTCGAACAGCCCGTCGAGATTTTTCGTTCTCAGGCTTTTCGGCAGCGCCAGCCTGACATTCTGCTCCACCGTCCGCCACGGCAGCAAGGTCGGCTCCTGGAATACGGCGGCGATGCGGCCCAAGCTTCCCTCCGGTAACTGGCCGCCTTCAGGCAGTTGGAAGGAGCCGGAAAAGTCTTTGTCCAATCCAAGCAGGATGCGCAGCGTCGTGGTCTTGCCGCAGCCGGATGGCCCCAGCAAGCAGGCGAATTCGCCTTGCCGGACCTCGAAGGAAAGGTCCTGGAGCGCCGTGATCGAGACGCCTTGCGCGGACCTGAAGGTCTTTTCGGCGATGTCGACCCTAAGCGGGACGACGGCGCCAACGGGTTGCATGTCGTTCAACGGGCTGCACCAGAAGGAGTTCGATGACAAGCATCACCGCCACGAAAGCCAGCGTGTAGGCAAGAATGGCGGCGACGTCGAAGAGCTGGAAATAGAGATAGATCTGGAAGCCGACACCATTGGAGCGGCCGAGCAGTTCGACCACCAGGACGATCTTCCAGATGAGGGCGATGCCGGATCGTGAGGCGGCGGCAAGATAGGGCTGCAGTTGCGGCAGCAGGATATGGCGAATGCGATCGATGAGCCCGAAGCGGTAGACGGCGGCCATTTCGGCGTAACTCGGATCAAGCGCCCTGGCGCCTTCGCGCACCGTCACGACGACATTCGGGATTTTGTTGACGGCAACCGCGCCAATCGCTGCCGCTTCGTTGAGGCCGAACCAGATGTAGGCGAGCACGATGACGACCAGCGCGGGAATGTTGAGAAACAGGATCAGCCAGGGACTGAAGAACCGGTCTGCGCTGCGGTGGCTGCCGAGGAGAACGCCGATGACCGAGCCAACGACCATCGCGACGATATATGCCGCGGCAACCCGGCCGAGTGTCGCGCCGAGATGATAGAAAAGGTCGCCGTTCGCCGCCTCTGCGAGCAGCACCTGCCAGACCTGTCCCGGCCCTGGAAAGGCACGGCTAGGCCAGGCATTGGCCGCAAGACCCCACAGCAGGCAAAGCCCGAGCAGAGAGACCGCGACCGTCAGCACCGGTGTCCGCGCCGTTGCAAGGCTGGACTGGCTGCCGGCCGCAGCGCCAGGCGGGCGATCGCCGGTGTCAGGTGCGCTCATTTCGGCAGCTCCTGCCAGAACGTGCCGGACGCCATCTCGGGCGCGCGGCCGACCAGCTTGTCGCCGCCGATCTCGGCCAGCACGCGGTAGAGCTTGCCCGCGTCGGCCGCATCCTCGGCGACGGGGCGTCTGGGAATGCCCTCGCGATAGCGGTCGCGCAGTTTGGCCAATTCCTTGCCTTGCGCGCGGATAATCGGCGCAAGGCGCAGCCACTCATCGTCGGATCTAGCCAGCAAGTCCTTGGACTGCGCCGAAGCCTTGATGAAGCCACTGATAGCGGCCGAATTTTCGCTCGCCCATTTGTCATGAAAGACATAGCCGAGCGCCGACACGGCGCCCGAGGCCCCGAGCGCTTTTGCCGCATCATCGGCGCCGATCAGCCGACGAAAACCGTTGGCCTCGAGGCGGGCGCAAAAATGCCAGAAATTGAGCACCGCATCGAGTTCGCCTTGCATCGCCTTTTCCGAAATCAGCGGCGGCGCGCCAAAGACGATGTCGCTGGTTGCCGGCAGGTCGAGGCCGTGATCGCGTCTGGCCAGCGCCTGGATCAGCAGCCAGCTTTTATCGAGAGGCCCGCCGGCGACGCCGATCTTTTTTCCCTTGAGATCGGTGATCGTGCGGATCGGCGCCCCCTCCTTCACCATGATCGCCCCGACGGCGGTCGAATAGGGGACCAGTGTGAGGTCGACGCCTTCCGAGCGCTGGCGCGAGACCCACAGCCAGTCGGAGACGATCATGTCGATCGCGCCGGCCAGCATGGCGACGTTGGTTGCATCCTCGCCGGCGAAATCGATGACCTCCAGATCGATGCCGTTGGCTGCGTCGAACTTGTGGTGCTTCATGGTGTCAAGCGCCCAACTTACGGTGCCGAACTTCAGCACGCCGATGCGAACCTTGGCCTTGGCGAAGGAGGGGGCCGTGGCGAAGGACGGCCTTGAGACAAGCGCTGCGGCCGTTCCAAGAGCTGCCAGACGGAGCGTTGCTCGACGCGAAATCATGATGATGTCTCCTCCCGGGGAGGCCGGGGCGCCGATCAGATCGCACGGTCCTTGTTCGGGAAAGCGCATTTCCAGCGCTTGACCTTGAGGGTCGGGTGTTCCTGCGACCATTTCGCGATTTCGCTGGGCGCCAAGACCATACATTGGACGAGAGAGCCGCGGCTCTCGAAATAGAGATGTTCGTCTCGGCAGTTGCCAGGATTGGCAATCAGGCAAACCGTCAATATGAGGTCGACCATATCCATTCAGCACCTCTTGCGCGCTTAAAGCCGCCCGCTTTGACCGAGATCCGGCCCGATCTGCGAGCCTGGACAAAATCGCCAACTGCCGGAGTCCCGAGGTGCCCATGGAAAACCGGAATGGTTTAAGGCTACGCGTTCGCCCGATGGCCGTCAACAAAGTCGAATGGATAGGGGCGGGAGGGACGGCGCCGAAACCAGAAAACAAAAACCCGCCTCGGCAGCGGGTCGTTGGCGCAAATCAGCACCATGAATAAATTCCTAGCATAACTGCCATCACAAAGCAATGAAAATACGAGGGCAATCGCTGCAGGTTGCACTCCCCCTTGCCCAGTCTTCCAGCGTTGGTGGTAGGCGAAAGCCGAAGCGGCATCCAATCTCCCCCTCGAGGGACCCTCGAGGGGGAGATGTCCGGCAGGACAGAGCGACTGTCTTGGAAGTCAAGCTGTTTGCCATGGTTTTTGGTCCCTGACGATT
>NZ_JBVVQU010000026.1:0-93674 GCF_055811555.1 Mesorhizobium sp. WSM4813 | reverse complement strand
CTTCTTACTATCCTCAATGCAATCGTCAGGGACCAAAAACCATGGCAAACAGCTTGACTTCCAAGACAGTCGCTCTGCCCTGCCGGGCATCTCCCCCACGAGGGGGGAGATTGGCGGTTTCGGCCTCGCTCAATACGGCCCAACCCTGTTCTCCGAAAGCTTCGACCTCAGCCACCTCACGAACGCGTCCAGCACCGGGTGGCTCGCCTTCGCATGCTCTGAAACCAGAAAGTACGACCGCGGCGAACTGATTGCGATGTCGAATGGGCGCACCAGCCGACCTTCGCTCAGCGCCCGGCGGCTGGTGAGTTCGTCGCCCATGGCGATGCCCTGGCCGGCGATGGCGGCCGAAAAGACCAGGTTCATGTCGGAAAAGAAAATGCCGCCCTCGGTGTCGGGATTCTCGACCTTCGACAGCGCCAGCCAGCGCGCCCAGTCCTCGGTGTCGCCGAGATGCAGGAGATTGGCGCGCAGCACGTCGGCCGGCTTGGAAAAGCCGCCGATCTTGTTGAGCAGCGTCGGGCTGCACAGCGGCGTGAAGGAGATTTCGCACAACAGCTCGACCGCGCGGTTCGGCCAATTGCCGACGCCGAAGGCGATGAAGGCGTCGGCCTCGGCATTGCTGACATCGTCCAGCCGTCGCGGCGTCAGGATACGCAGCGCAACATCGGGGTACATCTGCCGGAATTCGCCTATGTGCGTGCACAGGAACAGCGAGGCGAAGCCCGGCGTGCAGCTGACGCTGAACGAGCCGCCGACGCCGGTGCCGGCATGGCGCGTTACCGCATCGCCGAGCACCGTCAGCGCCTTGCGCACGTCACTGGCATAGCGCTGGCCGCGCGGCGTCAACGCCACGCCCTTGCCGATGCGCTCGAGGAGATCGAAGCCGAGATCGCGTTCGAGCAGGCGAAGCTGATGGCTGACGGCGCTGCGGGTCAGATGCAGTTCGTCGGCGGCGCGCCAGACGCTGCCGTGACGGGCAAAACTGTCGAGGGCGCGCAGCGCCTGCGTCGATGGAATTCTCAAGAGGTGAACCGAATTTGCATGAGCCGGGAAAACATATCACTTTTTGGCGGGGCGCTTCACTGCTTTCTTTCACGCATGGAGGAACCGGTGACCACCTCGGCCCAAGCAACCGCGCTTGCCTGTCTCGACGATATCCAGCCGTCGCTGTCGGCGTGGACGCGGACGATCTTCGATTTCGGCGAGACCGCCTGGCGCGAGTACCAGTCGGCCGCCTGGTATGTCGAGCGGCTGAAATACGAAGGCTTTTCCGTCGAGGAAGGCTCCGGCGGCATGCCGACCGCCTTTTGCGCGCATTGGACCAACGGCGCCGGCCCGACGGTCGGCATGTATGCCGAATATGACGCGGTGCCCGGCAATTGCCAGGACGCAGCGACTGTGAAGCGCCCGCGTCCTGGCCTCGGCGAACAGGCCGGCGGCCACACCGATCCGCATTCCGGCCTCGGCATTGCCGGCCTTGGCGGGCTTTTGGCGACCAAGGTTGCGATGCAGCGCGACGGCATATCGGGCACGCTGCGCTTCACCGGCGAGCCGGCGGAGAAGGTGCGGGGGTCGAAGCCGATCCATGCGGCAAAAGGCTACTACGATGGCCTCGCCGGCATGATCTCCTTTCATCCCTTTTACATGCTGCCGCTCTGCAACACGGCGCGCTGGGATACGCATTGCGGCGCTGCCTATGCGATGATCTACCGCTTTGTGTGCGACGAACCCGAAAATTGGGTTCGCGCAAGCGATGGCGCGCCGATCCCGCAGGCGCATTCGGCGGCGAGGGCGCCCGGCGCCAACGACGCGCTCATAATGATGTACATGGCCTCCAAGGCGCTGCGCGATTCCATGCTGCCGCATCAGGGCGGCTGGTCGATCAGCGAGGCGATTCTGACGGCAGGGCAGGCGACCGCCGACAATCTGCCGGCGGGTCTGGCCGAGATCCAGTACATGATCCGCGTGCCGACGCTTGCCATGGCCGAGCAGGTGACCGCCGTGCTCGACCGCAATGCGGAAGCCGCCGCCAAAATGAGTGGCTGCCGTTATGAGCGGCACTGGGTGTCGAAGTCGCGGCCGGGGTTGGCTAACCACGCCATGGCAATGATTGCCTATGAAGCGCTGTCGACCGTCGGTCCGCCTTGCTGGAACGAGGCGGCAAAGGCCGTCGCGCGCGAAATCCAGGTCAATGCCGGCGGCACGGCGACCGACGAGCCGTTCATCGCCGAGTTGGAGCAGCTGATTGCGCCTGAGGAGGCGGAGGCGATCCTGCGCCGCGATTTGCCGCCGTCGCAGCTCAATTCGACCTCCGACGATTACACCGACATGTCGTGGCACACGCCGACGGCGCGGTTTTACGTCGCCCGGCCGGCGCTGCGGTCCGAAAACGGCCAGGCATATCCGTCCTGGGCAATGAACGCGCTGGGCGGCATTTCCGCCACGATCGATCCGATGGTTACCTGCGCGGCGAAGACGATTGCGCTGGCAGCACTTCGCCTGCTGGAAGACAAGGCTACCCGCGACGCGGCGATGGACGAATTCGTCGCCCGCACCGGCGGCGGCATCGGCGGCAGCAATTGGCTGGCGCCGCTTTGCGACTACGATCCGCCGATCCATTTCCGCTGGCCGGAATATGTCACCACCCCGCGCGGACGGGACTGGTGGATACCAAGCAACCCGCAAGCCGCGTGATCAAGCCAGGAGAACCCCATGACCGTCCATGACCGCATCGTCACCGAGCCGTTTTCGTTGCAGCGCCGCAATCCGGCCGGCGGCACCAAGCCGCTGACCGCCTGGGGCTTCGCCAACGAGACTGACGTCCTGACCGACGTGCTGCTCGGCTCGCCGAATTTCCTGCGTCATCTCTCGACCAGCTCGCTGTCGCGCAAGCATCTGCGCGAAGCGCCGTGCAACGTCCAGATCGCGCAGGCGCAGCACAAGGACCTGGTCGCCGCCTACGAGCATTTCGGCGTCAACATCCACTGGCACGAGCCGACGCCGGAACTGCCGATGCAGGTCTACTCGCGCGATTCCAGCGTCATGACGCCGTATGGCGCCATCATCACCGCGATGTCCCAATGGTGGCGGCGCGGCGAGAATTATGCGGCGATCCGCACCTATGAGAAGCTCGGCATCCCGATCTACGACATGGTCACCGCAGGCACTTTCGAAGGCGGGGACTTCAACGTCATCGAGGACGGCGTGGTGCTGATCGGCTGCGGCGGCGCCCGCACCCAGGAGGAGGGCGCCCGCCAGGTCCAGGCCTGGTTTGATAAGGAGGGCTGGGAAACCCGTATTGCCTACATCGACGAATATTATGTCCATATCGATCTGATGGTGGTGCCCATCGCCGAAAAACTCACCGCCGTCTGCCTCGCCTGCACGGAGCCGGGCATCGTCGACTGGCTGAAGGGCAAAGGCCACGAGATCATCGACGTGCCGTTCCAGGACACGATGGCACTGGGCTGCAACTTCATGTCGCTTGGCAAGGACAGGGTGATCGCGCCGACCTCCAGCCAGGCGCTGATCGGTCAGCTCAAGGCGCGCGGCTTCGAGGTGGCGGCGGTCGACATGAGCGAGATCTCGAAGACCGGCGGCGGCATCCACTGCATGGCGCAGGCGCTGAAGCGCGAGCCGGCCTGAAATCCCGAAAAGTGGATTCCGCCCACGAGAACGGCCACAGAGTTCGGCGTAGGTTAAATATCAAGCGTTGGCGCCGCCTGCCGGCACCTTCTCCCCGTATAGTGACGGGAGAAGGGAGACGGCCGCGACGTTGGCGCCCATCTTGCAACGCTGGCAGTTGGCGAAATCATTCGTGGCAGTGTCTTTCTTCCCGTCACTATACAGGGAGAAATGCCCGGCAGGGCAATGAGGGGCGGCGCCACGTACGAGAATACCTTTCGCCCGAGCTAAAACGTAATCTTCACCGAAGCGGCGCTGCGGTTGGCCGGCCCGTGAAAGACGGCCTCGATGTTGTTGCCGTCGGGATCAAGCAGGAAGGCGGCATAGTAGCCGGGATGGTAGGGCCGCTCGCCCGGTGCGCCATTGTCCGCGCCGCCGCCGTCGAGGCCGGCCTTGTAGAAGGCGTCGACCATCGCACGGTCCTTTGCCTGGAAGGCAAGGTGGTGGCGCCCCGTCAGTTGTCCGTTGGCCGCGCGGCTGTCGATGCTGGAGACGAACAGCTCGTCGGCCCAGAAATAATCCTCGGCGCTGCCGCCGATGGAAACATCGAGCACCGTGAAAACCGCCTCGTAGAAACGCCGGCTTGCCTTGAGATCCCTGACCACCAGCTGGACGTGGTCGATGAGACGGCCGCGATGAAGTTCCATGCCTCATAGCTCCCAATTGCCAGGTTGGAAATCTAGCTCAGGACGGTGCACGGTCAATGCAATGGAGCAATTGAGTGGCACGATTTCCTGACTGGATAAAAAATGCAACCGGATTGTAGGATTCGAAATGGCGCCATCGTCCTTCGGACGCAAGCGGCGTGAAGCTCGAAAGAAGTCGCGCCGTGTCCAAACGATCTCGGGAGAAAAATATGAGCCTTTCCTATCGTTGGGTCATCGTCGCGGCTGGCGCCCTGATGACCTGTGTCGCCCTCGGGGCGATGTTCTCGCTGGCGATCTTCCTCGAACCGATGGCACTCGACACAGATTGGTCGCGCGCCGGCATATCGAGCGCGATGACGCTGAACTTCCTGGTAATGGGCCTCGGCGGCTTCGCCTGGGGCGCCATTTACGATCGCTACGGCGCCCGCATCGTGGTGATGACAGGTGCGTTGCTGCTCGGGCTGGCGCTGGTGCTGGCCAGCAGCACCGGCTCGCTGCTTGTCTTCCAGATCACCTATGGCGTGCTTGTCGGCCTCGCGGCAAGCGCCTTCTTCGCGCCGATGATCGCGCTGACCGCCGCTTGGTTCGACACCAATCGCAGCTTGGCCGTTTCCCTGGTCTCGGCGGGCATGGGCGTGGCGCCGATGACGATCTCGCCCTTCGCGCAATGGCTGATCACGGCCTATGACTGGCGCACCGCCATGTTCGTCATCGGCGTCGCGGCATGGGCGCTGCTGGCGCCGGCCGCGCTGCTGGTGCGCCAGCCGCCCAAGCCGGCCGCTAACGACGCCGCCTCCGATCTTGCCGCCAACGATACCGGCATGTCGGTTCCGCAAGCGTTGCGCTCGCCGCAATTCATCGTTCTGGCACTGACCTTCTTTGCCTGCTGCGCGGCGCATTCCGGGCCAATCTTCCACATGGTAAGCTATGCGATGCTGTGCGGCATAGCGCCGATGGCGGCGGTCAGCATCTACAGCATCGAGGGCCTGGCGGGGCTGGGCGGCAGGCTTCTATACGGCGTGCTTGCCGACCGGCTGGGGGTCAAGCCGGTGCTGATTACGGGTCTGGCGATACAGTCCGTGGTCATCGCAGCCTATCTTGCCGTCAGTGAGCTTGGTCAATTCTACACGCTCGCCGTCATCTTCGGCGCCACCTATGGCGGCGTGATGCCGCTTTATGCGGTGCTGGCGCGCGAATATTTCGGCCAGCGCATCCTCGGCACGGTGTTTGGTGCTGTAACCATGCTGTCCAGCATCGGCATGGCCTTCGGCCCGCTCGCCGGCGGCATGGTGTTCGATGCCTATGCCAGCTATTCCTGGCTGTTCATCGGCTCGGCCCTTGTCGGGCTCGGCGCGGTGGCGGTGGCGATCGCCTTCCCGCGGCTGCCGCGCAGGGAGTTGCAACTGGCGTAAGGCTGGCGGAGAGAGGACGCGGGGGTCGAAAGCGGACATCGACTATGTCAGCTTTCGACCCCTATCCGGTCATTCCGGCGGCGAAACAGCGTCTTGATAGCCGACATTCCGCGGACCAGCGATCATGACCCAAAACTTCCATCTGTTCGCGTCATCGAAGGTGCTAGTGCTGCGTTACCAGAGGGAGCGCAGCATGCCGAATCATCCTGCTATCGACATTCCGGTCATCGAGACGCCGCGCGCCATATTGCGCGGGCACCGGCTTGACGATTTCGACGATTATGCCGCCATGTGCCGATCCGGCCGTGATCCGCTTCATCGGCGGGGAGCCGCGACTTCGCGAAGATAGCTGGATACGTTTTCTGCGCCATGGCGGCATATGGGCCATGCTAGGCTTCGGCTTCTGGGCGGTCGAGGAAAAAGCCACCGGCCGCTTCATCGGCGAGGCCGGTTTTCACGATCTGAAACGCGACATGAAGCCGTCCATCGAAGGCGTGCCGGAAGCCGGCTGGGGGCTGATCGCGGCCAGGCATGGCCAGGGATTCGCGACCGAGATCGTCAAGGCGGTGCATGGCTGGGGCGACGCCCGGTTCAATGGAGCGAAGACGGTGTGCATCGTCGATCCGGCTCCGTAAGCGTCGCCCTGAAATGCGGTTATCGCGAGGGTAACCAGAACGAGCTACAAGGGGTCGCCGACAATCCTGTTCGAACGCGAACGGACAACCGCCTAACTTGCGGCTGTCGAAACCGGTGCGCTTACCGCCGCGGGGGCATAGACCATGGTAGACTCGCCGCGCCCCTTTACGGTGATCTCGCGCAGCGGGGTCAGCGGAATCCTGTCTGACACCAGTTCGGCGGTCGCCTGGCCGATCACCAGCGGAACGCCGAGATCCTTCGAGGCGCCCTCCAGCCGCGATGCCAGATTGACCGCGTCGCCGAGCGCCGAATAGTCGAAGCGCTGCTCCGATCCGACATTGCCGACGACGCATTGCCCGGTGTTGACGCCGATGCCGATGCGCAGCGCAATCGGCGTTTCGCCGCGTATTTCGGCCTCCGCCTGCAATTGCGCGTTCAGCCGATCTAGCGCGGCGAGCATTTCCAGGCTGGCCTCCACCGCATGGATGGCGTGGTCTGGATCGTCCAGCGGCGCGTTCCAGAACGCCATCAGGCAGTCGCCGATATATTTGTCGATGGTGCCGCCATGCGCCATCACGACGTCGGAAAGCGGCGTCAGCAGCCGGTTGATCAGCGTTGTCAGCCGCTCGGGATCGCCCTTCATCGCCTCTGCGATGGTGGTGAAGCCGCGAATGTCGCTAAAGAGAATGGTCAGCGTGCGGACCTCGCCGCCAAGACGAAGCTGCGTCGGGTCGCGCGCCAGGCGTTCCACCAGGGCCGGCGACAGATATTGCGAGAAGGCGCGCGTTATGCCGCGCCTAAGCTTCCGCTCCGCCGCAAAATCGCGCGCCGCCTGCGCGCTTGCGACAAGAGTAAAGGCAAGCGCTGGCGCCAGCGGCGCGACGAAGACACGGCCGTAGCGCAGCGCCATATAGCTGCCGGCGAGGAGCGCCAGCACGGCAACTACAGCGCCGGCCAGGGTCTTCCATCCGGTCGACTTCCAGACGGCAAGAACGCCAATGCCCGCGCCAAGCAGGATCGAGAGAATTGCCGCCCATGCCGGGGGGCGCGCGATGAACAGCTGATGCGCCAGATTGTCGAACACCGTCGCCTGGATCTCGACGCCGGAAACGAGCCTGCCGGTGCGGATGGTGAACGGCGAGGCGTGGACGTCGGCGCCGCCCTGCGACAGCGTCGGCGCGTTCTGCAGGCTGAGCCCGACCATGACGATGCGGCCGCGGAAAAAATTCTCCGGCAGGAAACTGTCGGGATCGAGCGCCTGATAGTAGGAGACGGTCGGATATGTGCGAGACGGGCCGAAGGCCTGCAGCAGCGCGTTTCGCGGTACAGTGGCCTGCCGGCCGGCGGTGTTCAGAAGCTTTGCCGCAAAGCCGTCGCCATAGCCCGGCACGCGCCGCAGGATGCCGTCGCCGTCGGGCGCGATTGAGGCGATACCGGTTGCGGCGCCCGTCGCGGTGAAAATGGCCAGCGGCTCGACCCGGACATGCTGGGCGGCCTGCTCGGTCTCGATGAACGTCTCGTCGCCGGCCAGAACCACGTCCGGGCCAAGGCTCTTGACCAACGCTTCGTCCGCGGCCGGCGTCGACGGCTCGGCAAAGATGATGTCGAGCCCGACGGCTTTCGCTCCAGCACGGCGCAGAGCCTCGACGAGCCGCCCGTGAAGATCGCGCGGCCATGGCCATTGCAGGCCGATCTCGGCAAGCGAGGGCTCGTCGATGGCGACAATGACCGGCCGGTCATCGGGCGGGGGCGGCGGCGAAATGGTCGAGAGATAATCGAAAGCGCGCGCCTCGACGAGCTTCCATGGCGTGAGCAGGGACAGACCAGCAACCAGCAGCACGGCGAGGACCGCGATCGCAAGAATGCCGTTGCGGCGGGAGGGGGTTCCGGGCGCGGAAGCGCCAAGGCCCTTCCACCACGGCCCGCCTGCAAACATCAGAACCGGACCTTCAGCGAACCTACGATGCTGCGGCCCCAGCCGGGGGTGAACGATGCGACCTGAAAATCCTCGTCGAACAGATTGTACGCGGCAATTTCGAGTTCAAATCGTTTGTCGAAAGGTTCCCAGGTCAGGAAGGCATCCGTCGACCAGTAGGATTCGAGCACAGTCCCCGCCGCATCGCCGGTGCGTGAGCCGACATAAGTTTCGGCCAGCGTGACCTTGATGTTGGACGGGTGAACCCAGGTCAGGCCAAACCGCGCGGACGTTTCGGGGACAAAGGGCAGCGGGCCGCCGAAGCCTGGACTTGTCGGATCTTCGTTCTCTGAATCGGCGTAGGCAAAGGTCGCGAACGCGCCGAAGCCGTTGCCGATCCAGACGTTGGCCGTGGCGCTGATCCGGTCGAGCCGGCCCTCGCTGAGATCGATTGTGGCGGCGGAAGCCGGAACGCCGATCGAAAGTTTCTCGAATTCCTGATGCTGGTAATCGACGGCCGTAAAAAGGCGGCTGTTCCACTCGGCGTCCCAGCGCGCGGCAAACGTGTCCGAAAAGCCGTCGACAGCTAGAGAATTCTGATTAGATTGCAGGCCGAGTATTCCGACCGGCGCCAAGGTCGCCGACGTTATGAACGAGCCTTCGCGCAGGAACCCGGCGCGTAGGTAGTGGCCTTCGAAAGGCGTCCAGGCGACACCGAGGCGAGGCTCCAGGCGTTGTTCATCAATCGTGCCGCCGTCGAGATAAGTGCCGAATAGGGCTCCCTCCACTTTGAGATTGGGGTTGAACTCGTAGACGGCGTCGAAATAGACGCGCCCAATGGCGACATCGACTGCCGTAGTGGATTCGGATATGATTGTGTCCGGGATAAAAGGAAACACGAAAGAAAACGTTTCGTCTTTTGAGACTTCCAATAGTCCGCCCTCACCTCCGTATCGGAGAGTCAAGTCACCGGTTCCGTAGATGTGATTGAATGCGGCGAGATAGGATTGCTGGCTGGTCTCACTCTCCAGAATGAATCCTGTTTCCCCGAAGCCGATTTCCTCCAAGCGGGTTCTGTTGCTTCGATCCGTAATGTCGGTCGCAAACAGCGCCGCGCTGGCAACGTTCTGGTAACCAAATGTATGGCTCCAGGCGACCCCGGCGTTGCCGGTTCGGGTGTCGCCGGTGTCGGCATACGTTCCTCCTAGCGGCAGAACGGTAGGGTCCAGCACTGTGCTTAGGTCGAACTCGAAATCCTTGACATCGATATACGCCACAACCCGGTCATTCGGCGTCGGCTTCATGGCCATGTAGCCTGTGCCGGTGATCGACCGGTCCTCGAGATCGAACTGGCCGGTCGCTGGATCATCGCCGCGACGCGTGTCGGTCTCCAAACCGTAGATCCTGCCGTAGAAGCTCCAGGGAAAGGGAGCTGCTTGATACCCTTGGGTTTCGATTTCGCTGTTCCAACCCAGATCGCCGTCATCGGCGACAAAACCCCCGCCGACGGTGGTTTCGATGAAAGGTCGCCGGAGGATGTTGGCGCTCCTCTGGCGGCCGGCCAGCATTTGCGGGTCGAGCATCAAGCCTTGGAAAAACGATGAGAAGCTGGTTGTATTAGTGCCCGGTTCCGTCGGCACGTCGCCGAAACGCAGATTGTTGACGAAGGGATTTATGCTACCGGCAAGCGCCTGGTCGACATAGCCGGAGCCGGTGAAGGGATCGAAAACCGCGTCGCCGTAGTAGCGGCCCCAGGCGTTGAGATTGAGTAGCCGGAACGCGTCGTTCAACGTCGAGCCGGTTTCGCGATTGGCGCTGAGCGCGGCATAGTCGCCGCCGCGCGCTCTGGTGCGCTTCAGCGCTTCCTGTGCGCTGGCGATCGCCTTGTCGGCTTCGTACTCGTCGATTGCAACCGCCGTGCGGAAGGATGAAATCACCGGATCGTTCGGATCAAGGCGGTCGGCGTTTTCGATAGCCTGTTCGGCGGGTCCCGGCTCGCCGGCTTCGTAATAGGCGACGGCAAGCAGCAGCAATCCATTGGAATAGGCCGGATTGGCGGTCGTGCCGGCGAGCAGGTCGTCACGCGCTTTGTCCAGTTCGCCGGTCTGCAGATAGTAGCGGCCGCGCGCAACCAGCCCGATGTCGAACGCCGGATCGACTGCGAGCGCCGTGTCGATTTCGGCCTTCGCTTCGGCCGTGCGGTCCTGCTCGAGATAGATGATGGCGAGGTTGGCGTGGGGGACAGGATCTTTCGGGTCGAGTTCGATAGCGCGCTTCAGCGCCGCCTCCGCCTCGCGAGTGGCGCCGCGCGCGCTCTGAACGAGGCCGAGAGCGTTCCAGCTCGCCGAGCCGGGCGCCAGCTCCACCGCGCGCTCGAGGTCGGCAAGCGCGCCTTCAAGATCGCTCTTGATTCCGGCCCGATAACCGGCGCGTGCTTGGAGCGCGATCAAATTATCCGGGTCGAGCGACAAAGCGCGATCGATTGCCGCTTCCACCTGTTCGCGGTCGTCGAGCAGGAACGCAATTTGTGCCCTGAGGGCGGGCAGCGTCGGATCACCGGGATAGCGCCGTTCGGCTCTTTCGAGAACGGCAATTGCAGCTTTGAGGTCGACCAGAAATCCGGCCGTCAGAGCCTCGGCGATGGCCGCGGCGACGCCGGCATCCGCATTAACCGGCGGAGCTTCGACATGGCTGGGGTCAGCCAGCGAGCGCGCATAGTAGCCGCCATAGCGCGCCATGACACGCCGGCTGGGATCGAGATGCGGCGCCGTGCGTTCGAACAGATGCGCCGCCTCGGCATAGCGCTGTTCGGCGCCGGCGATCAACGCGTCGATCAGATCGAGCCGGGCTTCCTGCGCGCGCGTCAGCGGGAATTGTCGCGCCTGCCTGGCCGCGTCGCGCGCCGCTTCCCGCCCTTCAAAGTCAAGATTAACCTCGGCCAATGTCACCCAGTCCTCGGCGGATCGGGACGACGGCTCCATCGCCTTTATCCTGGCGCGCGCCTTGCGCATGTCCAGGCTCGACAATGCCGATGCTGGCAGGACGGTGAAAGCGTCGCGCAAGGAGTAGTAGAACAGCATCTGCTCGCGGTCGTCCGAATCGACGATGACAACCTTCGTCGGCGCCGAGCCGATGGTGGCCGCCGCGGCTTCGCCTTCGGCGACGCTGACCGAGCCGAATTCGTTGGCGAGTTCTACCGTGCCTTCCAGCACGATCAGCGAGGTGCGGCCGTTGCCGTCGACAGTCATCGTCCAGTCGGTGCCGCGGATGGCGGCGGCGGCGGCGGGCGTGTCGATGGTCAGCCCTTCGCCGCCGCGCTCTGCTCGCGCCCAGATGGTGCCGCTCTCCAGCTTGAACTCGGTGTCGGACGCCGCGCCGATCTTTTTGACCAGGAGCGTCGTATTGCGGCCAAGCCGCATCTGGGTGCGGTCGGCAAACAGCACTGCTAGGCTGCCGGTGGCGTTGGTGCGCAGATAGTCGCCGGGGACGACGTCCTGCCTGAGATCGACCACCTGCCAAGAGGCGAATTCTAGGAAGCGCACTTCCTCGCCCGATTTGCGGGCAATGACCGACCCGGCCGCCGGCTGGTTGCGCGGCACGACATCGGCCGCGGCCGGCTGGATGCCGACGAGCGCCGTCAACAACAGCGAAAAACTTACCGGCCCCCGCATCGCAGTTCTGAAGCGCCCCCTCTTCGAACGGCTTTATGACGGTTCATTCATCGAACTGTCAAATACTCCGTTGCAGCAGGTCGCCGAATACGGCAAACGTTGCTGCCCGGACACACAGCATCGGAAAACAGGCGAAAAAAAGAATGGCTGCTTCAACGAAAAAAGCTGGCGGTTGTTGGCAGCCAGGAGGTCGGCTCGGCAAGGGGAAGAGATTACCTTGATCATCCCGGCGGATAGCGGAAAGGTCGACGAAGCGGTCGATCGCTCTGAGCAGGTGATCCGCCGGCACATGCCGCTCCAGGCTGAAGCCTTAGAACAGCTCCTCCTGCATCACACTTTGCTCGCCCATCATCGACTCAATCTCCTCTTACGACGAAGATTGAATCAGTGCTCCAGGACTGCTGCAACCCGGACTTTTTCGACACAATCGACCCCCCAGTCCCGAGGCGTCCCGTGGCAACTATAGGAGCCATGTAAAGTCTCTGAGCAGGACCTTGATTAGCAATCGATCATGCTGCGGTGCAGCGCGTTCGCGTCCAAATGCCGATTGCCGGCAGGCCGAGGTTCAAACGCAAAATTGCCGAAAACAAAGCAAATTCAGGCGTTTTCCGCGTATTTTCCCGCTATCCCTCACGCGACTATTTCAAGCGCGTTAACATTTTGTGTTGCGGCGCAACATTTTTTTCCTATCCTCGCCTGGGGCACTGGGCATTCGATTGCGTGAAGAACTGGCGTGAGGATCCCATAAATGCAGCAGGCAAAGCGAGTCTTGGTGACTGGGGGCGCAGGTTTTCTGGGATCGTTCTTATGCGAGCGGTTGCTTGCTGAAGGCCACGAGGTTGTGTGCGTCGACAATTTCTTCACCGGAAGTCGGAGAAACGTCTCGCATTTGCTCGACCATAGATCCTTTGAGATCATTCGCCACGACGTGACATTTCCGCTCTACATAGAAGTTGATGAAATATACAACCTTGCTTGCCCGGCAAGCCCCGTTCACTACCAGTTCGATCCGGTCCAGACGACAAAGACCAATGTCCATGGGGCGATCAACATGCTGGGGCTCGCCAAGCGGGTTCGCGCAAAGATCCTTCAGGCGTCCACGTCTGAAGTCTACGGCGATCCCGAGGTTCACCCGCAGACCGAGGACTATTGGGGCAGGGTAAACCCGGTAGGCCCCCGTTCCTGTTATGACGAAGGCAAGCGGTGTGCCGAAACCCTGTTTTTCGACTATTGGCGGCAGCACAGGCTGCGGATCAAGGTAGCGCGCATCTTCAACACTTACGGTCCGAGAATGCGCCCGGACGATGGCCGTGTCATCTCCAACTTCATCGTGCAGGCACTGCAAAACAAGCCGATAACTGTGTACGGCACCGGCGAGCAGACACGCTCATTTTGCTACGTCGACGATCTCATCGACGGTCTGGTTCGCCTGATGAACACGGCCGACGATGTTACCGGCCCGATCAATCTCGGCAACCCGGTCGAATTCACGATGCTCGAACTCGCCAATCTGATGATCGAGCTTACCGGAAGCCGATCCAAGATCAGGTTTTTACCTTTGCCCGTCGATGACCCAAGGCAGCGACAGCCCGATATCGGGTGCGCCCTGCGCGAGCTCAATTGGAAGCCAAGAATCGCATTGCGCGATGGTCTCGCCAAGACCATTGCCTATTTCGATGAATTGGTCTCATCGGGATATGCCCACTCCGCTGCAGCCGAATGAAAACAGTCCTGGTCACTGGCGGGGCGGGCTATATCGGCTCACACTGTTGCAAGGCATTCGCCGGCGCCGGTTGGTCAGTCATTGCGTACGACAACCTCTCGCGCGGCTGGCGCGACGCGGTCAAATGGGGGCCGCTTGTCGAGGGCGATGTTTGCGACGGCGCAGCGGTGGCAGCAGCGCTGCGCCGGTATCGGCCGGATGTGGTGGCGCATTTCGCCGCTTACGCCTATGTCGGCGAGTCCGTCGAGCGCCCGGAACTCTACTACCGAAATAACAGTTTTGGGACGCTGGTCTTGCTTGAGGAAATGCTGAAGGCCGGCGTCGACAAGCTGATCTTTTCGAGCACCTGCGCGTCTTACGGCGTTCCCGTTCGTTCTCCGATCGACGAAACGCACCCGCAATCGCCTATCAATCCCTATGGGTGGTCGAAATTCGTCATAGAACGAATGGTGGACAATCTTTCCGATGCCCATGGCCTCAACGCGATTGTGCTGCGGTATTTCAACGCGGCCGGATGTGATCCCGACGGCGAGGTCGGTGAGCGGCATGAACCGGAAACGCATGTCATTCCGCTCGCTATCGAGGCGGCGCTCAGGTCGGGCCGGATTTTTACCGTTAATGGCACCGACTTCGACACAAGGGACGGAACCGCGGTGCGGGACTATGTCCACATCACCGATCTAGCCCGTGCGCACGTTCTGGCAGGGGAGAAGCTTCTCAGCGATCCGGGAGTCCACGTCTACAATCTCGGCACCGGAACCGGAACGACGGTGAACGAGTTGGTCGATGCTGTGAACCGGGCTTCGGGAACGCGCCTCCCTGTGGCCTATGGTCCGCGCAGGGCAGGCGACCCGCCTGCGCTTGTGGCCGCGGCCGGCAAGGCGGCCCGGGAACTCGGCTGGACGCCTGAGCAGTCCGGAATCGACCGGATCGTCGAAACGGCGCTGGCCTGGTATCGCCGCCGGTTGTGACGATCTTTTTTGCGGAAGAGCGCTACCGCTTGGTCAACAAACGGTCGAGAGCGGCGGCGACTGCGGCAACCAAGAAATTTTCCTCTATTCGTTTTCGCGATGCCCGACCGAGGCGTTCCCGCAAGCCTGGATGCTCCTTCAGTCTTTGCAGCGCGCGCGCGATTTCAGCGTTGCGGTCGCGCGGTCAACGAATTCAACTACATCGAAGATTCATTCGCCAGGGACGTCACTCCACGCGCCTTCAATCAACCTTAAGCAACTGGGCAGAATGCGACAGTCGCACAATCCCGTGCTCTTTCAGATATGGCCAATAGGAGTCGTTGACTGTTGCTGCAACAACGTCGAACGTTAGCAGGTTCTCGCTTGCGAGGTCCGGGTCATCCTCTCCCCACGCATAGAGAGCCGCTCCAGCGCTATAAGTGCCTGGCAACAATCCCAGCGATCGCACGCTGAATACGACCGTGGCCTCCCCAACTATGTCAAATTGGCCAACACCTTCCGCGAGGCTTTCGAGCACAGAGATCAAGTTGCCTTCCTGATCAAAAATCTGGATATGAACCACGCTGCGGTGAAACGAATTCTTCGCGCCCAGCTTCAGCACAAAATCGTAATCGCCGCCAAACTTGAGTTGGCTGCATCGCTCGCGCGTACCCGGATACACAATAGCCACCTGCATCCAGAGGTCATCATCGCCAACGCGCTCGGAACCGTTGTTGGTCGCGGCGGTGTTCGACAGGTACGCATCGATGATCGATGATGCCTCGCCGAAATCCTTCAGAAGGCCGCGGTCCAGATAAATCGCTTTTGTGCAATGCTGACGAACCATGGCCATGTTGTGGCTCACGAACAGCACGGTCCGACCTTCACCCGCGACGTTCTTCATCGTGCCGATACATTTCCTTTGAAATTCAGCATCGCCGACAGCAAGCACCTCGTCGACGACGAGAATCTCGGGCTCCAGATGAGCAGCGATCGCAAAGGCAAGCCGAACATACATGCCGGACGAATAACGCTTGACCGGCGTTTCGAGAAAGCTGCCGATATCGGCAAATTTGATGATCCGGTCTAGCTTACGCGTGATCTCGGCCTTGCTCATGCCGAGGATCGCGCCGTTGAGGTAGATGTTCTCGATCCCGTCGAGATCCGGATGGAACCCGGCCCCTACCTCGAGCAAGCTTCCGATCCGGCCTCGCATCACTGCCTCGCCCTCATCCGGAGCCGTGATCGAGGTCAAAACCTTGAGCAGCGTGGTCTTTCCCGAGCCGTTGCGTCCGATGATACCGCACACGGTGCCAGTCGGAACGGAAAAAGTGATGTCCTTGATGGCGAAAAATTCGTTGAGGGAAGCTTCGACTTCCCGTGAGCGCAAACGCGCGACAAGTTGTTCGACCTCCTCACGCAATGAGCGCACGCCGATCGCGCCGCGCCGGTAGCGCTTGGAAAGTCCTCGAACCTCAACGGCTGGCAATTCTGTCATCGATCAAGCCGTAACATTTGCGGTTCGACCGCCGGGTTGTCCGCGGTCAGGCCGTCCTTCACGACGCGCGCCGTGACAACGATAGGGTAGGCGGTATCCCGGACTTCGAGCTTCTGGTCAGAAACTTCTTCCTTGGCGAGCCCCTGGAGAAAACAAACTGCCGCAAAGACGTTGCCGTGCGTTTCGAGCGCCATATTCGCCGTGTCGAAGGATTTCGCAAGCAACTTCGCCAACGCCGCCTGCGTCAATGACCAAAACCACGTGCTGCCCCACTCGCCGCGATCGACCGGGGTGATGCCAGGAACAGTTAGCAGCAGCACGCCCCCGGGCTTGAGCGCTTCGGCCAGTGCAGCGACCGCGGCCGACATGTCGAAGATCAGATGAAGAGTTTGCGTGAGGATGATGCAGTCGAAGGCGTTTGACGGCAGGACTCCGGGCTGCGACAGGTCGCCTATGATGGTCGCGTTTGGATCATCGGGATCAACATGCAGCACGTCGCTCTTGACGACATGAGCACCGCCAAATTGCATCGTGTAGCTGTTGTCGCCGATTTCCAGCACACGGCCATGTATGTCGGCCGCATTCGATTGTAGGAAATTCTCGATATAGTACCGATCTATCGGCTTGCCGCGGTCATATCCAAACGTGCGGCTCATCGGCACCGTGCGTGCGAAATCCCCAAACCGCACCGAACCGACGAGCGGAGCCCGCCAATCGGCGCCGGAAGCTCCGAGCAGCCGTTGCACATGCCTGCCGACCTTGCGCTTTATCCTGAATGCCGCCGTTTGCAGCGTGATCGGCGGCGACATCTGCAATGCCTGCCTCAACATGCGAATCGCTTTGGCGGGTTCGGTGCGGATCACGCGCAAGGCCTCAGTAGTCAGCTCTCCGGTATAGTAGGTCTTCCAGAACCGCCTACCATCGCGGACTGCAAGACGCACGTCGTCGTCAACCGGACCTGCCAACTGCTTGTCAAGCGCCGACAATGCTGCAGCGAGCATCATCGATCGATTGTTCGACATGTTGTCGCCGTGCATCCGATACTCGGCGACGACATCGTCGTGCGTTATGATCGAACCGCGCCGGGCAATTCGCAAGAACAGCTCATAGTCTTCGCAGGACCGCATCGAAGCGTCGAACCCGCCCATGGCCGCGAGCCTCTCCCGCCGATAAACCACGGTCGCATGCATCGCAATGAAGTTTCCCGTCCGCAGTAACTGAAGATAGGGATCTTCAACAAGCGCGGTGTGATGCTTGTCTGACTCGATCGCACCGCTTTCATTGATGAAGCGATGAGCTCCGTAAGCGAGAACCGCGTCTGGATTCGCAACCAGCATTCGCACGCCCGTCTCAACAGCATTCGGAAGGAGACGATCATCCGCGTCCAGAAAGATGATGTAATCGGATCTGGAAGCGTCCAGTCCGGTGTTTCGGGCGGCCGCGAGCCCGCAATTGTCCTGGCTGATCAGGCGCACGCCTGGATGACGTTCGACAACCGATGCCGGATCGTCGGTGGATCCGTCGTCGACGACAATAATTTCATCTATCGGCCGGCTTTGACGAAGACAGCTCCGAATGGCTTCCTCAAGAAAGCGCGTGTGGTTGTAAGTTGTTATGACGACCGCGGTCATGAAACAGCCAATTCTCCTTAGCTTCGCAGAGAGGCAACGGGCCGCTGTTCGCTAACCGGAAATTGAACGCGACCTCAGGCGTAACAAACAGGATGTTTGGCACAGAATAATGGACACTCGTCAGTTTTTAGCACGTAGCCCCCAGAGAGGCGATGCGACTTATCATTCACGTAAAACGGTGTCGGCCGCGATCCAATCCACGCCACCGGTCCCGCCACTACTTCCGTGCTCTCCTCAGCAGCCTGAACACCTTCGACAGGATACGGCGTGGCGTCAGCCGCCGAGCGAACCGGCGTCCGGCGTCGATGGCAAGGTCAAACCTATCGCGGAGTGTCAGCGGCCGACGCTGGGCTGGATAGCGCGCAAATGCGAAGCGGAGCGCCCGCTGCAACTTCGGCGTCATCAATCCCGAGGCCGACGCATGCATCTCGATCCATTCGAGGAAGCCAATGCGAGCAGCATGCGGGCGCAGTCGATCGTAGATGCCGGAAGCAGTTGCCTTGGCCGATGTCGAATCGAGGTGCTGCCTGTATCGGCCGGTGGGCGTGGATGTCACGAACACCGGATAGCGTAAGAGCAGCTTTACTAAAAGGGTCTGGTCTTCGTAGAGTTCGAACGCCTCATCGAAGCCGCCCACCGCGACCAATGCTTCGCGGTGAACCATGATCGAGCAGATGCACGGCACATGGGCCCGCTGGCGCACGATGACCTGGTCGAGCAGGTCGGGAGGCATGTGCAGACGGTTCGATTGGCGTGGCATCGAGTCGGTCCAGTTCCTGTGCGGCTCATCGGGGAACCACCACAGGGTCGGTCCGTAAAGGAGCTTGATGCGAGGATGCGCATCAAAGATCGCAAGTTCCGTTTCGAATTTTTCCGGCTCAAATATATCGTCACCATCCAGGAACGTGAAGAACATGCCCGACGCAGCCGCGATTCCGGCATTGCGCGCCGCAGCGGCGCCGCGACGCTGGCCGTCCGATGGAATGAAACGGATTCGCGGATCTGCGGTTGCTGCAGCCACCGCGATTGCAGCGCTCCCGTCGAATGATCCGTCGTCAATGAGGAGCATTTCCCAGTCGGAGAAGGTTTGCGCGCGCACGCTTTCGATCGCGGCCGGAAGAAACCGCTCGACATTGAGGAAAGGCGTGATGACGGAGATCAATGGCATCGGCGTCGTGCCCATTGTGCAGAATGCGCGGCGGCCGATGAAAGGCGACCTTCACTCTCTACGGGGCCGCAAGGGCTGTCATTTCTCTTCACAGCATGTCCATGGCCGTCCGTTCGACGCGTTGAAAGATCACGACGCCGATGAACAGCACGACCGAGGTCGTGACAAGCGCTGCAGCGATTTGTGGCGCACCGACTGCCGAGGTGCCGAAGAAGCACCAGCGCCCTTCGTCAATTATGACAGCCAGCGGATTCAGAAATCCGGTCAGCGTCCGGTACTGCTGGGGAATAGCCGAAAAAGGAAAGATGATCGGCGTCACGAACAGCCAGATCTGAATCAAGAACGGTGTCATATGAGCTGTATCGCGGTACTTCGCGGTTGACGCTCCTAGACAAAGCCCAACAGCCAACGCGAATGCCGCGACCTGGATGATCACCAGCGGAAAGAACGCCAGGCGCCACGATAGCCCGTCCACTTTTCCTGTCAGCTGGTACCAGAGCAAGAAGGCCAATGCGACGCCAAGCTGGATCGCCAGCGCCACACTGTTCGACAGCAGCGACGACACGGGAACGACGAGTCGCGGGAAGTAGATCTTGCTGAAAAGATGACCGTTCGCAATGAAGACCTGGCTCGCGGTGGAGACGACTTGGGAAAAATACGACCACAGCACCAGCGCTGTCAGATAAAAGATTGGCGCGGGATGGCCGCCGGTTGAAATGCCCGCGATACCGCTGATGACGGTGGTCAAGGCTGCGGTAAGCGCCAGGGGCTGCAGGATCAGCCAAGCCGGACCAAGCAAGGTCTGCTTGTAGCGGACTTTGATGTCGCGCATCGCGAACAGGAGCAGCAGATCGCGATAGCGCCACAGGTGCCAGACATCGAGGTCAAACCAGCCGCGTCGAGGGCTGATAATGGTAGTCTGCTGTGCGTTCATCAGAACAGATGATCCTCGATTTGTCGCAAGAATTCATCCCCTGACCAGTTGTCGACATACAATCGAGGTAAACGCAGCACGTCTGCCTCGGGCGCAACGCACCCGGCGCGTGTCGTGCATGCGAACTCAAATCCCGCTTCCCTGACGGCAGATACCGACAGAGCGTCATGGTCTCCGAATGGATATGCAAAAGAGAGAACGGGCTTTCCTGTCATTTGCTCACAGGCCGAACGGCCGTCGACGATCTCGCGAAGCTGAGTCGCGTAGGAATGGGCGGGAAGCGTGGGATGACTGACAGTATGACCGCCGATCCTTATCAGGTCGTCACTGATGTCACCAACCTCCTCGGGAGTCATAATACAGTGCTCCGGTCTGGCGTCGAGACCAACACCTGCCCATTTCGCAATGGCTTCGACGTGTGCGTTCTGCCGCTTGTACGGCAGCGTTCGGAGCGCCGACCACACCTCCCGGTAGACTTTGTCACGGCCGGCCTGATCCACCAGCTTCGGGATAGGCCAGTGATGCCAGGCTCCCTCGATGGTGATGTCGAGTTGGTCAGGCAGTTCAGGCGTCTCAAGAAAAATGCGCGTCAGCGCATCCCACCAGAATTCCCTGCCGCTTCCTATTGCTCCCGTCGCAACAAACAGCGTCATCTGGCAGTCGTGACGCTGCAGGATAGGGCGAGCATTGCTGTAGACGTCGTGATAGCCGTCGTCAAACGTGACAACCGCAAGCGGTTTGCCCGGCTTTCCCCGTGCGATGACATCAAACAGCTCATGCAAATGCACCACCCGCCGGGTCCGCGTCAGCGCTTCGATTTGCTCGTCGAACCTCGCCGGATGGACGGCTAGCCTCCACGGATCGACGGCGATATCTGCAACACGATGGTACATTAATATGATGGGAGCACGGGCCAGGCGTCGACGCCGCACCAGCCGACCAAGCTGCAGGAGAACGCGCGGGATCACCGTCGGTCTCCCGCCGCGGGAACCATAAAAACCACGCTTATGTCCGATCGCGGGTGCCATCCCCATCGGCAAAAGCGCAATACATGTGAGCGTTCATGGCAATAAGACCACGAGGCCATGGGCACGGATGTGAGTGAATGAAAGGGAGCATGAAGGCATCACAAGTTTGGGCGGATTGGAACCAGCATATTGGCACATGTCGCCGCCGAAAGTGCGAAAGAACGGGCGAATTCTCAGACGTCGAAGTCGCTAGGGAGAGGCGCGGCTTGATACTATCCTGCTCGAGTATGTTAGCATTTAGGCCGGTGGCGCTCCCTTTTCTTTCATTCGCCATCAAAAGCAGGTTTTTTTCGATATGCAACCCGCCGTTTCGGTCATCATTCCGGCTTACAATGCGGAAGAAACTATCCGAAACACGATCCAGTCGGCCGCCTCACAAACTTTCAAACAGCTGGAGATCATAGTGGTCGATGACGGGTCGACCGACCGGACCGCTGAGATCGTCGAGACATTTGCAATAAGTGATCCGCGTATTTCTCTTCTGAGACAGCAGAACCAAGGTGTTGCTGTGGCCAGAAACCTGGCAATTCATGCGGCGAAGGGTGAATTTATCGCGCCGCTCGATGCGGATGATGTGTGGCACCCGACAAAGCTGGAGAAGCAGCACAACCTCATTCAGCCGCGGCCGTCTCTCGGCCTTGTCTACGCATGGTATCGGGTCATCGATGATGATGATCTGGTGATCGAATGCTCCCCGCCAACTCTCGCTCGCGGGGACGTTCACAATTGGCTGCTGGTCGAGAATTTTATCGGCAATGCAAGTTCACCGCTAATCAGGCGATCAGTTCTTACGGCAACCGGGGGATACGACCCGTCGCTCAGAGCCGCAGGGGCGCAAGGAGCCGAAGACTTGCAGATGCAGCTCAACATTGCCGCGATCTGCGATTATGATGTCGTTCCCGAGTATCTGATTGGTTACCGGCGATCACCATCTTCTATGTCGACCAAGTATGTCGTCATGCTGACATCGCACCGGATCGTCCTTGAAACAGTCCGCACGCGACATCCCAGGCTAGCGTCTTTCTTGTTTCGTTGGTCCGATGGCGTGGCCTCAGCGTATTACGGCACCGAAGCCGCCCGCACGTCGCCAGGCGCGGCCATCGCTCCGCTTGTCCACGCAACACGGATCGATCCGGCCGCGCTGTTTCATGTCTTCGCAAAGCCGTTCGCACAGAACCTGTGGCGGCGACTGCGTCGCTTTGTGCCGAGACTGCTTGCCGTTAAACAGCGCATGGTTCCGACTTCACCGCATTCCATCTGTACCTCCAGGCGTTTTTTCGACGTCGATCCGACCTACATCTGCCAGCCAGTTCCTCCGGAGTGGCTTCGAAGGCGTGTCCAGGTGGCCCTCAAGGCGCCGACGCCGCGCCAACTTCGCGAGTCAGGTCCGAGGAGTATTGATCCGTCCGCTCTCGTCGAAGACGGCGCTTAAGGTCTCAGATCACGAGGAGACCCGTGGCGGAAGAGCCGGTGCAAGCGCGCGAACAGGAATACGCTCACATTCACCAGATAGTCTCTTCATAAAGTGGACGGAACTCGGCGTTCTTGTTGCGCATCCGTTTCACCCCAACCTTGATCCAGCGAGGAACCAACCTGGCCCTGCAGTAGATGTCCACCATATTGGGCAGGCGAGAAATCGCCGTGCGCGGATCCAGGACGAAGAGTCTTTTCGACAGGGCGCAGGCCGAGTAAAGCTGCCCGCCGATCAAAGCTCTTACCGCAAGCCAATGAATCATGTCGACCAGATGGGCGTCGAGATCGTTGCCGAACTGCGGATATTTTTCGCGATACTCGGCAAGGACGAATTCACAGGAACGAAGCATCTGCATGACATCGCTCGACATGTTGACGTTCGTCATCCGGTAACCCACGAGGTGCTGAGGCACGACGCGGAATTCGTAACTTTCCGCTACTCTGAGGCACATAAGAAGGTCCTCGCAGCCTTGTGCATTCCTGGCCCTCAGGGAAGGATCGAATTGTCCCGCCCGCTCGAATGCGGAGCGACGCAGCAGCATCGAACTTCCGTTGCCGACAAAATTCATTCTGCACATTCGTTGCAGAACGCGGCCATCGGCATCGGGTCGGTATAGTGAGAATACCCGGCCGTTCTCGTCGATTTGCGCAAACCAGCAATATGCCAGGCCCGCGGAAGAACCGCCTTCCTGCAGGGCGCGCAGTTGCAGTGCGATCTTGGAAGGGGCCCAGAGATCATCCGCGTCAACAAACGCCAGAAACTCGGCATCGGTAGAGGCCGCACCGCTGTTGCGGGCCTGCGCAACGCCGGCGTTCGATTGCCTGATCAGGCGTATACGCCGGTCTTTCTCCGCATAGGAGGCGACGATCGAGGCGGACTTGTCCGTCGACCCGTCATCCACCACGACAATGTCCAGCGCCTGATGGTCCTGCTGGCAAATGCTGGTCAAGGTGGCGCGAATGGTGCGTTCGGCATTGAACATCGGCACCACGACGCCGACCGTGGCATTGTCCTGGATCATTGGAGCCTTCGGTTTCTCTGCAAGAGCCAGTAATCAACGGATGGCGCCAGCATTGCAATCAGCACCGCTCTTCGATGATCGGGGCGAATTCGAGGCAAATGAGGTCGGTCATTCAGCCTGGCCTGTCGTAGCTGCCGGATTCAGAGCGTGACGAAGCAACGCCAAATCCGAAAAAAGACACAAGGAACGGTTGCGTAACGCTGCCTTATTAGACTTTACTGAACAAGCCGGTCAACTGGCACAGCGCGACGCGGATCGGCAGCCGCCCGCACGCCGGCCTGGCGTGCGAGAGGCCGTGCTGCTCTTCGTTAATAATGATTCTCGGTGATTGGCAGCGACACTATGCCCACTGGGGAACGGGTGATCCGCGGAGGCTGCGTCGAGATCGGCGATGCCAGGGATCTGCCGTTCACGATCAAGCGGTCGCCGGACCGCGAGCGGCTTGCATCAGATGTTTATCCCGGCGGTTTTGTCCTGGGCTGCAACATGACGATGCACCGCGATTGCGCGATCTGTATCGGGCTTTTCGACGAGCTGTTCGGACCCCGGACCACGTCGGGACAGGAAGGTCGTCACTTGGCCCGGCGCGAGAAGTTTGCAGCCGCAGCCTTGCCCTGTCGTATCGGTCGCCTACTCCCCTCCGGATCGGATGCCTCCGTGCGATCCGGAGTGGAGACGTTTCCGACGAGCGATGCGAGTTCAGCCTCGCTGAGCGTCTCGATTTCGAGCAGCTTGCGCGCCGTCTTTTCCAGCAGATCACGCCGCTCGTTGAGGAGCCCGACGGTTCGCGCGAAAGCTGCGTCGACGATGCTGCGAACTTCCTCGTCGATAGCCTCGGCGGTGGCCTCGCCGTAATCGTGCTCGCGCGGACCGCCGGCGAGTGGGTTGGGGCTCAGGAAGGAGCGCTGGTCCTTTTCCAGCGCCACATGGCCGAGCTTTTCCGACATGCCGTAACGCGTGACCATGGCGCGGGCGATATCGGTCACTTTGGCTAGGTCATCCGCGGCTCCCGTCGACAAATGCCCGAACACGATCCACTCGGCCGCCCTGCCGCCGAGCAGAACCGCCATCTTGTTCTCCAGTTCCTGGCGCGTCATGAGGAAACGGTCCTCGGTCGGCCGCTGGATCGTATAGCCCAACGCGCCGACGCCGCGCGGGATGATCGATACTTTGTGCACGGGATCCACCCCGGGCAGCGCCATGGCTACCAACGCATGGCCCATTTCGTGATAGGCGACGACCTCGCGTTCCCTTGGGTTCAACAGCCGGTTGCGCTTCTCGAGTCCCGCCACGATACGCTCGACCGCATTGTTGAAATCGTCCATCGTGACGACATCCGCCCTCCGGCGCGTGGCAAGCAGGGTGGCCTCGTTGACGAGATTGGCGAGGTCGGCGCCGGTAAAACCCGGCGTCAGCGCGGCAACTTTCTCCGCATCGACATCCGGTGCTAGCTTCGCCTTCTTCATGTGGACTTGGAGTATCTGGACGCGACCTTGCTTGTCCGGCCGATCGACCAGCACCTGCCGATCGAAACGGCCGGCGCGAAGAAGTGCTGGGTCAAGGATTTCCGGGCGGTTCGTGGCCGCGAGCAGCACGACGCCGATCTTCGGATCGAAACCGTCGAGCTCGACCAGGAGCTGGTTAAGCGTCTGCTCCTTTTCGTCGTGGCCACCCATCATCGGGCCTGCACCGCGGGCGCGGCCCAGCGCGTCGAGCTCGTCGATGAAGATGATCGCCGGGGCTTTGGCGCGCGCCTGCTCGAACAGATCGCGCACACGGGCGGCGCCGACGCCCACGAACATCTCGACGAATTCTGAGCCCGAGATCGAGAAGAACGGTACTTTTGCCTCGCCTGCAACGGCTTTCGCGAGCAGCGTCTTGCCGGTGCCGGGCGGTCCGACCAGCAGCACGCCCTTGGGCATGCGCCCTCCAAGACGGCCATATTCCTGCGGGCTTTTCAAAAAATCCACGATCTCCTGCAGCTCGGCCTTGGCCTCATCGACACCCGCCACATCGTCGAACCTCACGCCGGTATTAGCCTCGACATAGACCCTGGCCTTGCTCCTGCCGATTTGCATCAAACCGCCCACGCCATCGCCCATGCGTCTCATCAGCAGCATCCACACGCCGAAGAAGACGAGTATCGGGACGACCCAAGAGAGCAGGTCGCTCAGGAAGGTGCTTTCGATCTGGCCAGTGACGGTAACGCCGTGTTCCTGCAGCTGCCGCGCGAGATTCGGCTCGACGCGCGTGGTAATGAATAGCGGCTTCCCGTCCTGCGGCTCCTTGAAGCGGCCCTGGATGAAGCGATCGGAAACCTGCACGTCGGCGATCTTGCCGTCGCGTAGCAGGGTCTCAAACTGGCTATAGGGAATCTGCGCGACCTGCTGCGTGGCGGTGTAGACATATTGGAAGATCATCAGCACCGCGAAGGCGGCGATCCAGTACCAGATATTGAACTGCGTCTTCCTGTTGCTCATGTCCATGGCGTCTCTCCAGCGTCATATCGATGTAGGTCGCCGAACCGCCACGGCATCCGGGTCAATGTGGCCGACGCACAAAAAAAAGGGTCCGGGACATCCGACAGGCCGCTTGAGAACGGATCGCGTCGGCCTGTTGTTCCCCGGAAACGGTCCAACGATCATTCTCGTATGCCGGGTTGTACATCAGGAAATCCGTCATGCGGGTGCTCCGCCGGATACACGCCCTTCAGCACGTCGTTGAAATGGTGGCTGACGGCCGCGTTGCACTCGCAAGCGAGCGATCGCAGCCTATCCACTTTGCGAATGGAAATCTGGCCGCGCCGCGTCTCAATAACCCCGCGCTGCGTCAGGTCCCGGATGACGCGGCTCAGATAGCTGCGACCGACCCCCAGCATGACGGCCAGCTGTTCCTGGGTCACCGTCATACTGTCGACTCCCGTCCGCTCGACCGCAGCCAACAGCCATCTCGCGGTGCGTTGTTCGATAGAATGCGCGGCGCCGCACGCGACTGACTGGAACACCTGGGCCATTAGGCAATCCGCGTAACGAGCGAACAGATGGCGCAACGTCAAAGAAATTGATTTGGCCTCCTCGAGGTGGTTCAGATCGATTCTGAAGAACAAGCCCCCCAACTGAACTTCTGCCCGCGTGTAAGCGGGGAGCCTGCCTTGGCTGACGATGCCGCCCACAGCGCCTTCACGTCCAACGAGCGCCGTCTCGATCGCACGCCCATCATTCAAAACGACGAGATACGAGATCAAGCTCGATCCGCGAGGGAAATAGGCGTAACGAACGGTATCGCCAGGTTCATGCAGCAAGGTCCCCGTTGGCGCCGACCAATGTTCGAGGTTCGGCCGCAATATCTTCCAGTCGTCGGTCCTGAGTGCCCAGAGCAGGTTGTTTCCGATCGGGTCTCGTTCCTGCTGATTTTCCATTGCGTCCCTTTCATTCAAAATTCTGGCCGCTCACAACGCGGAGCAGGGAGAAATGTTCACTAGTGCGCAGACGAGTCGATCACGGCTATCTACAAAAAGATGCATAGGCGCTGATCCAGGCCTCACCGAGCGCGAGCCGTGGCGCATCGGCTTCCAGGCAAGACCGTCCGGTCGCCAAGGAAGACAGGAATGCCGGCGAACTGGATTTCGTGGCGTGGCGCCTTGAGCACGCCGACCTGCAATGTTCGTGCGGCTAGGCGTGAGATATGAGCCACATCAACCTGTCCGTCCTACGCGCCACACTCCGACTCTACATCGCCGGAGATGCGCCCGCGGCCCGACGAGCGTTGGAAAGCCGGCTGAAGATCCAGGAGTTTGCCGGGGGAATCGAAATCGAGACGGTCGACATTCTCGCGCATCCTGAAGAGGCAGAAAGGGCGGGCATACTGGCGACGCCGACGCTCTCCGATGAGTCGGCCAGCCCTCCGCGCCGCCTGGTCGGCGATATCAGCAACATCGATCAGGTGCTCGATTATTCGGTTATTACAAGAAGGACGGTGGCCATGACCACAGCTGATGTGACCCTCATCGATCCCGTGCTCGACCGCGTCAAGACTGGCATCGAAGCGTTCGACGACCTTGTGATGGGAGGCCTGCCACGCGGGCGCACCACCATTGTCGGGGGCACGCCGGGCAGTGGAAAGACGGTGTTCGCGACCCAGTTTCTCGCCCACGGCATCACCGTTCTCGATGAACCGGGCGTCTTCGTCACCTTTGAGGAATCACCGGCCGATATCGAGGTCAACATGGCCAGCTTCGGCTGGGATATTCGCCGCTGGCGCGAAACGAACAAGCTCGTCTTCGTCGATGCCAGCCCGCGCGACCACGACCAGATGATTGTCGGTAAGTTCGATCTGGCCGGCCTGTTGACGCGTATATTGCACGCGGCGCGAAACGCCGCCGCGCGGCGCATTGTGCTGGACTCGATAACCCAGCTCTTTGATCATTTCGTCGGAGAGCAGACGTCGGTACGGCGGGAACTCATGCGCATTGCGACGGCGCTCAAGAGGGAAGGTCTGACAGTGCTGATGACTGCCGAGCGCAACAGCGAATATGGCGAAATTTCCCGCCACCGGATCGAGGAGTTCGTCGCCGACAATGTGGTGATACTGCGCAATGCGCTCGATCGCGAGCGGCGCAGACGCACTATCGAGGTGCTTAAGATGCGCGGCAGCCGCCATGTCGAAGGGGAGGTGCCGATCACGCTGGTCGTGGAGCAAGGCATAGTCGCAGTGCCCTTATCCTCCTTGCGCCTTGAGCAGCAATCCAGCACGAAACGGGTGACGAGCGGCAACTCAGAGCTCGACCGGATGTGCGGCGGTGGTTTCTTCCGCGATAGCGTCACTCTTGTCAGCGGCGCGACAGGCACTGGAAAGACCCTGTTGGTTACCAATTTTCTCGCTGGCGGTGTAGCGGCTGGTGAGCGTGCGTTGCTGGTCGACTATGAAGAAAGTCGCGGTCAGCTGTTCCGCAATGCGCGCGGCTGGGGCGTCGACGTCGGGGCCATGGAGTCCGACAGTCGGCTGAAGATCGTTTGCATTTACCCGGAGGCCCAGAACCTGCCGGATCATCTTTTGATGATCCGCGAACTCGTTGAGGAATTCAAACCCGACAGGATCGCGATCGACAGCCTGTCGGCTTTGGAACGGATCGCGCCGGAAACCGGCTTCCGCGAATTCCTGATCAGTCTCACCTCTTTTATCAAAAAACGCGAGATCGCTGGTCTTTGCACCGCCACCGACAAATCGCTTGTCGGTGGCCAAAGCGCCAGCGAACAGCATATCTCGACCCTCACAGACTCTATTATCCTGTTGCGCTACATTCAGGAGAGGCATCTCATGAACCGCGGGATCATGGTGCTGAAAATGCGGGGAAGTGAGCACGACAAGCAGATCCGGCGCTTTTCGATCGACGGCACCGGCATGCATCTCGGTGAGCCCTTCGATGGCGCGCCCGACGTGTTCGGGAGCTCCGCCGCAGGTTCTTCAGCAGCGTGAGGAGCACGAGGGCATGGCCCAGAGCACAGCCGAAATCGTCAAACTATCCAACGAGGCATCCCTGACGGGCATCAGCCAACTGAACTTTCGACGTTTGATCGAAAACACGGCCGACGGGATCCTCGTCGTCGACCTGTCGGGCACAGTACTTTACGCGAATCCAGCGGCTGCACGGATCTTCGGCCACTCGCCTGACGATCTCATCCGAGTTCCACTCGGCCTGCCGGTCGTTTCCGGCGAAACCGCCGATATCACCATCCACCGGCCGCGCCGGCCGCCCGCCGATGTAGAGATGCGGACAGTGGAGGTGAGCTGGGACGCAAAGCCTGCACGTCTTGCCAGCCTTCGTGACGTCTCCGCGCAGCGCGCGCAGGAGGAGCGCCGGCGGCAATCGCAGAAGCTCGAAGCGATCGGTCGCCTCGCGGCTGGCATTGTTCACGACATCAACAATCTGATTGCCGCCTTCGAATCGGGGCTGCGGCTTCTGCAGAAGCAGCTTGCCGACGATCCCGCCAGTCCGAACACAGCGATCCTGGTGGAAGAACTGCTCAGGCGAGCGCAAAATGGTGGCGCTCTTGCGCAGCGATTGCTCGCCTTCTCGCGCCGACAGTCGCTTGCCCCCGAAACTGTCGATCTAAACGCACGGATTCAGTCGCTTACCATGCTGCTGGAGCGGACGCTCGGGAGCGGAATTACGATCAGGCGCGATCTGGATCCCGAACTCGGCCCTGTTCTTGTCGATGCGAATCAGCTGGACGTCGCAATTCTCAATTTGGCTGTGAACGCCAAAGACGCCATGGCGGGCAAGGGCACGTTTTCGATCGAGACCAGCAATGCTCCCGAAGACATCGAAGATGTGCGTTCTGTAGCCGCCTCGTTTGTTCGCGTGACAGTTCATGACACGGGCTGCGGCATGAGCAAGGAAATTCTGGCCCAGGCATTCGAGCCCTTCTTCACCACCAAGGGGGAGGGAACGGGACTTGGCCTCAGCCAGGTTTACGGTTTCATCAAGCAGTCCGGGGGACATATACGGATCGAGAGTGCAGTCGGCGAGGGAACAAGCGTTCACCTGTTTCTTCCACGCCGCCAGGAATAACGAATGCCTACATGGTCGCCAGGCCCGAAAAAGCCGAGAGCCCAAGGTGAGACCAACGTCTACAGCCGATCATGAGGTCGCCCATTCCGGTAGGCATGGAATACCAGCGATATACCCACCTCACGCTGCATTGCGCCTGTGTTCAGCGTTAGAAACGGCCAGATTCGCTGCCGCCGTCCCGCGCTCCAGTGCGAGCAGTGCCAGCTCTACTTCGCCGAGCCGCGCCGGGCGCTCGTTCTCCGGTATGCCCTCGCCGGTCGCGAGATCGATCAGATATTCATTCCATGCCCAGTTACGCAGGATGGAGCGTTTCTCTTCGACGGTCAGAAGAGGGTCGGCGACCACGTCCATAGGCGACGTATAGAGCGCCTCCGGGTCAGCCAGCGCCGATCCATAATGCGGGGCCTGCGACACCGCACCGTAGCTGCTTTGCAGCCAGGCCAGCTGAAGGCGATTCCAGACCACATCTGCACCGGCCTGCAGCCGTTTCTCAGCATCCGAGGATGCGCAGCCGGATGTCGCGCCCTCCGAGTTACCTTGGACGACATAGACTAGGCCCTGACGTTCGGCATAATCGATGGCCGATTGAAGTGTCGGGAAGTTCAACTCGACCTGGGTCAGCGTGTCGGGGCCTCCGGTGTAGCCCATCAGCGGCTCGATGACCGGAGCGGCGCGGGCCTCGAATACCAGCCGCCAGCCTTTCGGCCGAGCACGGCCCGAGGTCATGGCCGAGCGACAGGGCTGGTAGATGCGCGCAATCGCATCACGCGGGAACTCGGACTGTCCGAAAGACAGCGCTTTCCGACAATTGTCGTTGGCTGGTCCGGGATGGTGTACAGCTTGGGTAACTCCGCTTCGTTGCGTCTCCATCATTTCATCCCTCCCCATCTGTGAAGGATGGCGCCGGAGGCGGCATGCCACCTCCGGCGCGCGTCACGCATTACTGGTTGATTGCGATCCGCTTCACCTTTGACTGCGCGTTCGGGCTCTTCGGCAGTATCATCGTCAGCACGCCGTTGGCGAAAGACGCTTTGACCTTGTCTTCCTCGACGTCGTAGCCGAGCGGTATGCGCCGCTCGAAGCGGCCGTAGTAGCGCTCGGAGTACTCCTTCTCCTCGACTTCCGACCGCTTTTCGCCACGCAGCGTCAGCACGTCGTCATCGAGCAGGACTTCAATATCCTTCTCCTCGACGCCGGGGACTTCGGCGGTCACGCGAAGTTCGTTGTCCGATTCCGAAATCTCCACCTTCGGCCAGCCGCGTTGAGTGGCGAGAGCTGCCCGAGGGAAGGAAAGCGCGTTCCAAACGTTCGCGAAACGTCGTCGAACAACCTGTTCACCTCGCGATGAAGCGAAAAGAACGGGTTCTGGTCTCCGCCGCGATAGACGCTCGGGGCCTGACTGCCGCTGCGGCCCCAGGGAATGAGATCACGCATATTCATGGTCATTTTACCTCCATGTTCAGCAGCCTCTGGAAGGCACCGACGACCGCCGGTGCCTTGCCTCTTCAGATGTGCGATGCGTCATCAGATGTGCGATGCATCACGCTGCGGTTTTTTCGCCTTCGATCTGCTGCGGCTTCGCCTTTGCCGCGCTGCCGCCGATAGCGATCCGGCGCGGTTTCATCTCTTCAGGAATCTCCCGCTTGAGATCGATGGTGAGCAGCCCGTTCTCGAGGCTGGCGCCGGCCACCTTGACATGGTCGGCCAGTTCGAACCGACGCTCGAAGGCGCGACCGGCAATGCCGCGGTAGAGATACTCGCCATTGTCTTCACCGGTCAGCGATCCGCTCACAACCAGCATATTGGGCTGGTGAGTGATCGTCAGCTCATCCTGCGAGAAGCCGGCCACCACCATGGTGATGCGGTAGTCGTCCTCACCAACCTTGGCGATGTCGTAAGGCGGCCAGTTGTCGATCGTGGTGACGCGGCTCGCATTCTCAAGCATGTTGAAAATGCGGTCGAAGCCGACGCTTGACCGGAACAGGGGTGTAAAATCGAGGTTCGTCCTCATAGCCACATCCTCCTTTGAGCAACATGGATACAGGATGACGCCAAGAGCCTTGACGCCTCCTGGACTTGCGCCGGCCCCATTCGGCGACCGGCGATTATTGATTTAGAACAGCGGGTTGCAGCTTCAAGAGGCACATAGGAAAATTTTTAAAGAGACGCAGTCCCTTTAGGTGCTGGAGTGGCTCCGAGGCATGCGACTGCAGTGAGCCGCTCATCACAGATGCACACCATTCAAGCAAAAACCCGCCCCGGTCTCCGGAACGGGTCTGTTGCCTGAGGCGGAGCGCAACACGTGTCCGCACAGCAAGGTCGCCTTGGGTTGCTGAAGATCTGGTTAACCGGCCAAATTTGATTCAAATCCGCTTGTGGATATTTGCGCTTGGGTAAGTCAAGATGGCCATCCTTGTCGGACGGCGGGCAAAAGGAGAATCCATAACTAGCGACTTTGCCGCCGCCCACCTCCATCTTGAACGAGCCTGCTACTATTTGCGCGGTGATGACGAGACGAGCAACACGGCTCGTGCGGCTCTGGATATTCTGATCGATGCCATTGTCGCAGCACAGTACAAGCGTCCGCCCGCAGACGTGGTGGAATTTCCCAGAATGGCAACGCGGCGATAGCCGGCGAGCCGGCCCGGGGGTCTACGAAACCGCCCGCTCGATCGCCTGCGTCAGCACGCGATTTCCCTCAAGACCGGAAGGTCCAGTGTCTGATCCCTCTGCAGTGCAGTTCGAACTCGGATCGCACTCTTGTGCCTCTGTTCCGAGGATTGGGGCCGGGGTATTCTCGCCGCGGTCCAATGGGCTGAAATGTCCCGGGGAGGAGATTGCGATGGCTGAGGCAGCACGTCACGACGCTTGGCAGGCCGGAGATAGCTACGACCTTTATATGGGGCGATGGAGCCGTCAGATCGCTCCATTGTTCCTGGACTGGCTCGATCCGGCGGAGGGTCTGGACTGGCTGGAGGTGGGTTGCGGAACCGGTGCGCTTTCTGCAGCCATCCTGGCGCGCTGCAACCCCAGGAACCTGGTGTCCATAGACCCATCGGAGGGTTTTCTCGCCAAGGCGCGTGCAAACGTGCCGGATAAACGTGTCGAGTTTCTCGCACGCGATGCGCAGGCCCTCACTGTCGAATCGGACAGCAAGGACATGATCGTGTCGGCGCTTGTCCTCAACTTCATCCCCGACAAGCAAAAGGCGCTCGCCGAGATGAGGCGGGTGGCCCGCCGCGGAGCGACGATTGGGTTCTATGTGTGGGATTACCCCGGCGGCGGGGTGGAATTCATGCGGGCCTTCTGGACCGCTGCGACGGCGCTTGACCCCGGCGCCATCGACCTTACCGAAGACAGGCGTTTTCCATTTTGCACACAAGACGGATTGACCGATCTCGCGGAGAAGGCGGGCCTGGTTTCCATCGACTCCACGCGGGTTGAAATGCCGGCAGTGTTCAAGGACTTTGAAGACTACTGGCACCCCTTCACCCTGGGTGCGGGGCCGGCGCCCGGCTACTGTATGAGCCTCGCCCCCGAGGCTCGCCAGAGATTGATGGAGAGGCTCCGCGATAGCCTGCCGCGCGGCGAGGACGGGTCCATTCCCCTGAAAACCAGAGCCTGGGCAGTCAAGGCCAAGGTTTGACTGCGAGCCCCACGTCGCGCCAGACCGGCAGGCCGCCAACCGTACACTGCCTGCGCAAAGTTCGGGTTGACCGGCCTTGTACGCGAAGCGACTATTCGTCTGGACAGGCCGAGATGCAGGCTGCAGGAGGAAATGCGATGGACGAGCCAGATCAGTGGCGTCACATGTCGAGCGCGCCAAGGGATGGCAGCCGAATCCTGGTCACGGTTCGGCCGTCGGAACAGGGGCCGGCGGAAGTCGACCTGGCTTACTGGTCTCGGGCCGACCAGTTCGGCAGCGAGGGGTGGCGCGCTTCCGACTCGTCGCCCGGACGTGTGGTTGAATACGCCGAACCCGAGCTGAAGTGCTGGATGCCGCTGCCGACAGCCAATCTGAGCAAGGGTTCATTGCCGAGCCCCTGGGACGAAGAAGACGTCCCGCTGCTGGATGGGTCGGGGATATGAGGCCTCCCCTTGTGGGCCCCTTGTGGGAAAAGTGGATAGCGCCGACGTCGAAGCTGCCGATCTCCCCACTTGTGGGGGAGATGTCCGGCAGGACAGAGGGGGGCGCCGTAGAACGCCAACCTCGATCGCCACAGAGCATTGACAATGCCTCACACGCCATTGCCTCCACGACACCGCGCAAATGCCAAATCGATGCGCAAGGTCATGACCGACGCCGAATTGAAGCTCTGGAACGAGCTTCGCGCGCATCGGCTAATGGGGCTTGGGTTCCGGAGACAATTTCCGATCGCCGGCTATATCGTTGACTTCGTCTGTCCGGAAAAGAAACTCGTCGTCGAAGTCGACGGATCCCAGCATGCGGAAGCCAATGCTGTCGCAAGCGAGGAAGCAAGGACGAAGCGTCTGGAACAAGACGGCTGGATGATACTGCGCTTCTGGAACGACGACGTCATCCGCGACATCAACAATGTCTGCCAGCACATTGTCATTGCGGCTGGCCTGGGGCGTGCGTCTGAATGAACGGCCGGCGCGGGATGCAACCACGGCAAGGCCGGCGGGACAGCGCCCCCCTCTGTCCTGCCGGACATCTCCCCCACAAGGGGGAGATTGGCAGCTTCGCCGTCGGATCCTCAAGCTTGCCTCCACGCCCCCTCAGAACAGGAACGCTGCCGTGACGGGGTTCGGGCCTGTACGACCGTCTGATGAATCCATGCCTCGAATGAGCTCGAGGTCTGCCGCGTCCAATTCGAAATCGAAGATATCGAAGTTCGCGGCGATCCGGTCCTGGTGGATCGACTTTGGAATGACGATCAGCCCTTCCTGAAGATGCCACCGGATGATCACTTGCGCCACGGACTTGCGGTGTTTTCCGGCGATCTTTTCAAGGGTCGGATCGCTCAACAGCCGGCCGCTGCCCAGCGGGCTCCAGCTTTCGATGCGGATGTCGTGCGTCCTGTGAAATTCTCTGATGCCGCGCTGTTGAAACCGGGGATGGAGTTCGATTTGGTTGACTGAGGGCGTGACACCAGTCTCGCCAATGATCCGCTCCAGATGGTCCTGGTTGAAATTCGAAACGCCAATCGACTTGATCCGGTCGCCATTCCTAAGTTCGATCAGCGTCTTCCACGCCTCGACATATTTGCCCTGGCTGGGCACTGGCCAGTGGATCAGAAACAGGTCGATCTGTTCGATCCCGAGCTTGTTCATCGTCTCGTCGAAAGCCCGAAGGGCGGCGTCACGCTGATGTGCGCCGTTGCGCAGTTTCGAGGTGATGAACAACTCGCTTCTCGGCACGCCAGCGGTGCGGATCGCCTGCCCGACGCCTTCCTCGTTCTTGTAGCCTTCGGCGGTGTCGATCAATCTGTAACCGGCCTCGATTCCCCAACTCACCACCTGGCTCGTGATGTCTGGATCGACTTGCCACACGCCAAGGCCGATCTGGGGAATGGCTGAGCCATCATTCAATGTGATCTGTTCAGGTCGATTGAGGGTAATTTGTTCAGGCATGCTCAGGTCCTTCTGCATCACTCCGCCCAGCGCAGTGCTTATCTAGGTTCGGCGTCCGCCAATGCCCAGGCAGCCAAGATACAACGGCTAGCGAAAGGATAATGGCAAGCGAGATCCGGGCGAAGCGATGTATCCTTCCCCCTACATATTGGAGCACATTCGGTGTGTTACTCCCACCGCGCCCGCCGTGTCGGCCGACAGGAGGGCTGATTGAAAGCCCCGGCCAGCTTCTCCCTCAAGCCAATCGAATCACGACCAGCTTGCCGTTCATCGTTGGTACCCGGTGGACCGACATGCTATGCTGTTGCGGCAACCAACTGCAGTCCCAGGTGACTGTCAGGGGATTGAGTTAGGCAACGCTTTCGGTCGTTAAGTCCCGACCGGAAGATTATGCTCGGCGCTGGAATTTCGCATAAAGCAACCGCCCGCAACGTTGTATCTGACTGCCACAGATGCCGCGAAGCTGGCCACGTGGGAGGATATCGTGATCAAGAAACTGGCTTTCGTTTTGTCGTGCGCTGCCGCCTTTTGCGTAACGTCCGCCTTTGCGCAGGACAAAAATCTCGAGAAACTTGGCGGCTTCAAGACCACCGGCACACCGATGATGGAGCCGATCCCGCAGACCGGGGAAAACGCCGAGGCCCTCAAAGCCATTGCAGCGAAGGTCAAAGTTCCGGATGGTTTCAAGGTTACTCTCTATGCCATCGTTCCCGACGCACGTCATCTGGCCGTAGGACCGCAGGGCGTGGTGACCTTTGTCGGTACCCGCAAAGAGCTGGTCTATTCCCTGACCGACCGCAACAAGGACCGCGTCGCCGACGACGTGAAGGTCTTTGCGCCTTCAATCAAAATGACAGTCCCGAACGGCGTCTGTTTCTCCAGAGATGGCCACCTCTACGTCGTCGAACAGAACCGCGTATTGTGGTTCCCGGCGGCCGAGTTTTTCTATGAAGGCCCAGATGTCGCGGCTTTCCCCATCGTGAAGCAGGGCGAGTTGATACCCGCATCCAACGAGAGCTACAATCACACGGCCCGAACCTGCCGCGTCGGGCCCGATAACCGCATCTATATTACCATCGGCCAGCCGTTCAACGTGCCAGCCCCCGAAGTACTCCCGGAATTCGAGAAACTCGGCATCGGCGGCATCATAAGCATGAAGCAGGACGGTACCGACCGCAAAATTTATGCGCGCGGAATGCGCAATCCCCTCGGCCTGGATTTCAACCCAAAGGACAAGACACTTTGGGTGAACGACAATCAGGTCGACGGCATGGGCGACACCATTCCCCCAGGTGAAATGAACCGTGTTACCGGACCGGACCAGAATTTTGGCTTCCCCTGGTATGGCGGCGGCAAGATCCGTACGATTGAGTACAAGGACGCAACAGTGCCCGAAGGCGTGATCTTCCCGGAGGTCGAGCAAGAGGCTCACGCGGCCGATCTCGGGCTGTCGTTCTATACCGGCAAGCAGTTCCCTGAAAAATACCGGAGCGGCATCTTCTCGACCCAGCACGGCTCCTGGAACCGCGTGGACCCGGTGGGCGCTCGGGTGATGTTCACCTCGCTCAAGGCGGACGGCACGGCGGACAAAACTGAAGTGTTCGCTGACGGCTGGCTGAATGAGAATGGCGAGTATCTCGGCCGTCCTGTCGATGTTCAGATGCTCAAAGACGGTTCGCTGCTGGTGTCCGACGATTTAGCCGGGGCCGTCTGGCGGATTTCCTACGGCGATTGACGAATTAGCCAGGCGGCGGCCTCCTGCTGCTGCCTGCTCATTTCCCTATGGACATAGGAGTTCGGGGTGCGGGGTTTGATCATGAGTCTGGCTGCGCTCTTTGCCTGTTCGTCGCTTGCGCAGGCTGGAGGTGATGCCGCTTCGGGCAAAAAAATCATGCTGAAGTGCCAGGTCTGCCATGGCAAGGACGGCATCGCCAAGCTGCCCGAGGCGCCGAACATAGCAGGGCAAAAGGAGGCTTATCTTGTCAAGGCGCTGATGGCCTTCAAGACAGGCGAACGCAAGAACGAGCAGATGACTGTCGTCACCAAGGGCTTGAGCGATGAGGATATAGCTGATGTCGCCGCCTACTATTCATCGATCAAGATCACCGTTCAGGTTCCGCCATGAGACCAGCTCGCAGAGCATCCGCCGCCTGTCTACGTCACCGAGCGATCACGGGTCCCATCCGCCGCTGCCGTACTGACGGGTGATGATCTCGAGAAGGTGACCGTTCGGGTCCTCGAAATAAACGCCGCGGCCGCCGTCGTGATGATTGATCTCGCCCAGCTGCGTCCGGCGAGGGTCAGCCCAGTACGGGAGGTCCCGTTCACGAATCCTATCGAAGATCTCGTCGAACTCGGCTTCGCTGACCAGGAAGGCATAATGCTGCGGCGTGATTTCGCCGTCGGTATCCATGTAGTCGAGATTGGCACCGTTTTCGGTCGTGACCATCTGGAAAGGTCCCCAGCGCCTCGGGGCTGGAAGGCCAAGCATTTCCGCCAGGAACTTTGCCGACGCCTCGCTGTTGCGGGCCGGCAGTATTGTGTGGTTGAAATCGATAGCCATGCTATCACTCCCTTTGATCTCTCTTCGCACGTCGTTGTTTCGCGACTGAAGCGGTGCTGCACGAGATGAGGTCGAAGGCCATGATGCTCAAGCCGGCGTGGCAACATGCCCGATGACCTGCACGGGGTCAGCTTCAAGAATACGGACGATGATCATTTCGCCGCTATCCGGCACCTCGCCAGTCAAGCCGGTGATGTTGACCTGATGCGTGACAAGGACGGCAGGTCCGCCGAAACGCTGCCCGCGGAGCCAGGCCAAAAGCGCAGCGGTGCGCTCCTCGCCGGCCGACCTGTCGCCAAAGAATGAATTGAGCAGTTCGAGAGGCACGACGTAGCCGATCCCGAGCAGGCGAGCGGTTTCCAGGCAGCGGCACCACTGGCTCGAATAGACCGTTGCCGACGAGATGCCATTCGCACGGAACAGGTCGCCGATTGCGCGGGACTGCGCACGACCTTCTTCCGACAGATTCCGCTGGGTGCTGCAATCACCAAGCCTGAAGCCGGGCGGATCGCCGGAGCCTGGGGCTGCGGCATGGCGCAGCACGGCAATGGCGTCTCCGGATCGCAGGGCTGCCCAGAGCGGCTCGGAGGCTTGTGCTTTGCCGAAGGCAGCCGCTCCGAGCGACAGGACAAGAAATCGCCGACGTCCAATTCGCATCTTGCTTCTCACCTTTCCGATAGCGGCTTTGGCAAGTGCCGGCAATGTCTCGATAGAGTGCGCGCTTGCTGTTCGTCTCTATCGGCGCCCGCTGCCGGAGGATATCGGCCAGTTCCGCCTTGATCAGAGGCCTGGCTTCAAGTTGGAGCGGGTCGGTCATTCGGTGGATGTCGGCCGAACCGGAACAATGCTATCTTGCAGGGAGCATTCGGGGAGGCGACGGCATTGACCGAGAGCTTGGAAGCCGAAGGGGGTTGGTCGAATCTGCTGCTCGCGGCAGAAAGCGGCGATGCGGAGGCCGTTCGAGCGGAATTGGCGGCCGGCGCCAATATCAACGAGGCGGACGGCGGCGGCTGGTCAGCCCTTCATCTCGCAGCCCTCAATGCCCGCACCGCGGCGGTCGAGGCGTTGGTCGAACACCCAGCAATCGATGTGAATTCCAGAAACAAATGGAAGAGCACTCCTTTGAGCCTTGCTTCGGCCAAGGGCCACTACGCCTCCATTTTAGCTCTCGTGAAACATCCCGAGATAGAGATCGATGCACGAGCCGACTACTACGGCAGAACGGCCCTTATTGAAGCAGCAAAGAACGGGCATCTGGATGTCGTCAAGTTGCTTGTCGAGAATGACGCCGACGTTAATCTTACTGACAAGACCGGAAGAAACAACGCGCTTATCGAGGCTATCAAGGGACGGCACTACGAGGTCGCGGGACACCTGCTTGATTCCCGGAAAATGAACTTTCTCAACAAGGATATGAGACTGAACGCCCTGATCTGGGCTGGAAGCTGCCATAACCCTCAACTCATCGAAAAGCTGGAAGTCTCGATTCATACTTTCTTCGAAGGCAAGTGAAGCTCCCGCTATGTCCGCAGCCTTGCAGTGGTCGAATTCTTCGATCGCCGCAGGCCGCCTTTGAAGTTCCCTCCAAAATCATTCAACCGAACGGTTGACTATCTGAAAGCGGGCGACTATATTCAACTACATGGTTGAATTAGAGACGCCCCAGATGGACTTGGTTTTTCACGCTCTTGGCGACGGCACCCGCCGGCGGATGCTTCGCGATCTCGCCGGCGGCGAGCGAACGGTAAGCCAGCTGGCGGAACCCTTCGCCATGTCGCTCGCGGCGGCCTCGAAACACATCAAGGCGCTGGAGAATGCCGGGCTTATTCGCCGAGAGGTGAAGGGCCGCACTCATATTTGCCGCTTGGAACCCGGACCGCTGGCCAGCGCCCACCAGTGGCTTGGTTTCTACGAGCGCTTCTGGACCAACCGTCTCGACGTTCTCGAACGCCTCCTTCGCGAGGAGGACGCACGCAAAGCCCCGGGTGATTCCAGGGCCCAAGATGATTCCAAGAAATGGCCCACCTCAAAAGAAGGAGACGACCAATGAACCAGATGAAAAGCATCGAAGCCTATGGCGAGCTGACCGAGCCCGCGACGTTCACCATCCAGCGCCTTTTGCCCGGTCCCATCGAGCGGGTCTGGGCCTATCTCACCGAGAGTGACTTGCGCCGGCAGTGGATGGCTGCGGGCCAGATGGAAATGAAGGCCGGCACGTCGTTCGAACTCGTCTGGCGTAACGACGAGCTGACCGACCCGCCTGGCCAGCGCCCCGCGGGCTTTCCCGAAGAGCATCGGATGGAGGGCCGGATCACCGAGCTCGATGCGCCTTGCAGGCTCGCCATCACTTGGGGAAACACCGGCGGGGTTTCCTTCTTGCTGGAGCCGAAGGGCAACGATGTGCTGCTCACCGTCACCCATCGCCGGCTGCCGGAACGCGAAATCCAGCTCAACGTCACCGCCGGCTGGCACATGCACCTCGACATGCTGGCTGCCCGGCTCGCGGGCAAGACGCCGACCTCGTTCTGGGATGGCTGGAGCCGCCTGCGGGAAGAATACGACCGCCGCCTGCCGGCCTGATACGATCGCGTCGGCCACCCCTGAAGTCACCGTCCAGCCTCCACCGGCATCGGCCCTTGGAGGCTCGCACACCAGCAACGAACCGACGATGAAACGTGCTTGCATTTCGCAAGCCCGATGGAGGAAGTCATGCGCAAATTGATCACCGGAATGAAGATATCAGTCGATGGCAAGATGGAGGGACCCGAGGGTTACGCCGATTGGGTCGACGCGTGGTCGGAGGAGTATGGGCTGACGCCGCAAATCGATGCCTGCCTGATCGGCAGCGTCATGTATGCCGGCTACGAGCAGTACTGGAGCGCGATCCAGAATGAGCCGGACAAGCCGCTGCCGATGACCGGCAAATTGCCGATGCCGGCGGAGCTAGAATGGGCCCGTTTTGCCGAACAGACCCCGCATTATGTGCTGTCGAACACGATGACTTCGGCGCTTTGGCCAAAGACGCGTTTCCTGCGGAGCCTCGAAGACATCGCTGCCCTCAAGCAGCAGCCGGGCAAGGACATCTATCTCATGGGCGGTGCGCGAATGACCGCGAGCCTCATCGATGCCGGGCTGGTGGATGAACTCAGGCTGATCGTCTATCCGCTGCTCGTCGGCGAAGGGAAGGCGCTGTTTGCTACGACACAAAATCGTCGCGAGCTCGAACTGCGGAAGGTTCAGCAGCTTCCCGATGGGCGCGTGAGCCTGATCTATGGGATTGGCTAAAGCGCGTCGCATCTGAGAGGATTCATGCGACGCGCATTAGGTTTTTGTTTTTATGCATGTCGTTATCCCAAAACCGCTGCGCACTTTTGGGCGACATGCATTAACTCAGCCGGTCTTCGCAGATTTCGCGGTGCTGCCCGGCTGAAATTTTCCTGAAAGGCACGTCGCCGGTCAGAGCGAAACCGACAGCCCGCCGTCAACGGCCAGGACATGTCCGTTGACATAGGCGGCGGCGTCGGAGGCGAGAAACACCACGGCTCCGCCGAGCTCCTCAGGCTTGGCCCAGCGGCCCGCCGGAGTTCGTGTCTCGACCCATTTGGTGAAGGCCTCGTCGCTCATAAGTGCCGTATTGAGCTCGGTGGCGAAATAGCCGGGGGCGATCGCGTTGACAGTGATGCCGTGACGGCCCAATTCAGCGGCAGTAGAGCGTGTCAGCCCGTGCAGGCCCGCCTTTGCCGCCACATAGGCGTGAATGGTGGGACGGCCAAGGATCGCCGCAACCGATCCGGTGTTTATGATGCGCCCGAACTTGTTTGGCAGCATCAGGCGCACCGCGTCGCGCATCATGCGGAAGCAAGCCGAAAGATTGACGGCAATCACATGGTTGAAATCCTCGTCCTGCCATTCGACCAACGGACTTCGATGCTGGATGCCGGCGTTGTTGACCAGAATATCGAGGCGGCCGTGGCGTTCGACGATTCCTTCCAGCGACGCCCTCGAGTTCGCCGCGTCGGTGACATCGAACGGCAGGGCTTCGGCCCCGATCCTTTCGGCCGCCGCGGCGAGGGCGGCCGGATCGCGGGCATTGACGATCACCGTCGCGCCGTTTTCCGCAAGTGCCTTGGCCATGGCGAAGCCGAGACCACGCGAAGCACCCGTGACCAACGCGACACGGCCGTTGAGCGAGAACAATTCCGACATTGACATCCCCTGGGAAAAGGGCGGGAGTTTCCTCCCGCCCAATAGCGCTATTTGGCGATGCAGGTATCCGCTGTCTCCGGAGTGCAAATGTCAAGGCCGGTGTAGGTCGGGTCGGCCGGTGGAGCTTTGCCGTCCTTCATGTCCTTCAGTGCCATCATCGTCTTGTAGCCCATCTCGAACGGCCGCTGGCCAACCTGGCCAAGCGAGAACCCTTCCTTCATCTGGTCGATCTGCACGGGAAGCGTGTCGGCGACGACCAGGGCCAGGGCCTTCGAGGCGATCTTGTCCTTGTACGGTGCGACCGCGGCGCGGTTGGCATCGGGGATGAACTGCGGGAAGCCGCCGGTTGGGATGAACGCATCGAGGTTCGGGTTTTTCGCCATGATGTCCTCGAACTGCTGCACCGAGCGCGGGAAGTCATCGTCGGTGTAGAGTGGGCAGCCTTCGATTTCCGTCCAGCCGTTCTGTCCAGTCAGGCGGTCGCCGGGCGAGGCAGCCGACTTGGTCCCCGAAAGCGTGTCGCGAATGCCTTGCATGCGCTCATTGTGGTTGGCCGCCGCCGCGCCACCCGACTGGATACAGATCGTGCCGCCTTTGGGCTTGATCTGCATGGCGAGCTTAGCGAGGTTCGCGCCGATCTCATAATTGTGCGTGCCGATATAGGCGACGCGCAGATCCTTGTTCTCGGGCAGGAGGTCGGAGTCCCAGGTGAGGACCGGGATGCCGGCCTCCTTGGCGGCCTGCAGCGCAACCGCCATCGCCGCGGCGTTCGATGGCGACACGGCGATGCCGTCCACCTTCTTGGCCACGAGATCCTGCACGATCTGTACCTGCTCATCGCCGCCGCCATGCTCGCCGGGGCCAATATACATGCACTCCAGGGCACCATTCGATTCGGCTTCGGCCTTCTTACAGCCGTCGCGTGCCTGATCGAAGAAAGGATTGTTCATGTTCTTTGGCACCAGGGCGAAGGTGTATTTCGCCTCGGCACCGGAAACGGCGAGCACCATTGCGCCAAGCGCGACAGCCGCCGTCAGCAGATGTTTTTTCATGTGATGTTCTCCTCCTTGGTGTGATGTCCCGCAGGCCTCCCGCCGGCGGGTTTCTAGCGGCTTTTTTTGGGCATCAAGGCTGCCAGCGACGCGGCGAGGATCGATTTGCCGCTGGTTTGCATGCCCAAAAGAACCGCAAGAACGATGAAGGCGCCGACGAAGGCACCCTGCCAGTTTGAATCGATGCCGGCCATCAGCAGCGCGTTCCTGATCACCTCGAGGAACGCCGAACCGATGATCGCACCGAAGGCCGTGCCGGCGCCGCCCATGAGGCTGGCGCCGCCAATGACTGTCGCCGCAATGACGCGCAGCTCGTAGCCTTGGCCCATCGCATTGATGGCCGAGCCGTTGTAGCCGAGGAGCAGGAGCGAGGCGACCGAGGCGGTGAAGGCCGAGAAAAGGTAGGCCTGGAATTTGATCCAGTCGACCGGAACGCCGGTGAGCCGTGCCGCCTCCTCATTGCCGCCGATGGCGAACAGATGCCGGGCCCAGGCAGTGAAATTGAACACGAAGCCGACAATCAGCGCCAGGATCACCATGGTCCAGAACTGCGACGACAGTTCCGGTATCCAGTGCGGCGCCCAGTCCTCGGGTCCATGCCGCGGCCATTTCGCCTGACCTATCGCCTTCACGATCGGAGCATCGGGCCCGAACTGGTAGAGCATCTGATTGGCCGAGAATACCACCGCCAGCGAGCGCGCGACGGACAGCATGCCGAGGGTGACCACAAAGGACGGCATTCCGACGTAGGCGACAAAGAATCCATTGACCGCGCCGCAGGCCAGACCGGAGGAAAGGCCCATGGCGAAGGCGACATACCAAGGATAATGCCAGGTGAGGAACAGGCCGGCGACGATGACCACGAGGCCCATGATCGAGCCGACCGACAGATCGATGCCACCGGTGATGATCACAACCGTCATGCCGAGCGCCATGATGCCGAAAGGCGCGAAATTGCGCGTCACATTGGCGACGTTTTCGGAGGTGCCGAAGCTCGGCTCCATCGCTGTCATCAAAATGACGAGCGCGATCAGCGCGATCGTCACCCAGAAGGGCTGACTTGAAATCACGCGTTGGAAAGCGGTCTGTTCCTTGGTCGGGACGAAGTCCGACATGGCCGGCTGTCTGGATTCCCCGGCCGATTCCTGAACACTATTCGCCACGGATGGCCCCCGTTATCAGTCCAGTGATTTCCTCGGGCGATGTGTTGCCGGTGTCCTTGTCGGCAACTTTTGAGCCTCGCCTGAGCACGATGATGCGATCCGCGACGGCAAAAACGTCAGGCATGCGGTGGCTGATCAGCATGACACCGACGCCTTGCGCTTTGAGGCGCCGGATCAATTCGAGCACTTCGGCCACCTGGCGCACCGAGATTGCGGCGGTCGGTTCGTCCATCAACACCAGCTTGGCATTTGAAAGCCGGGTCCGCGCAATGGCTACCGCCTGACGCTGCCCACCGGACATCTTCTTGACCAGATCGCGCGGCCTGGTTTCCGATTTGAGTTCCTTGAACAGCGCTGCCGAGCGGTCGATCATCGCCTGCTTGTCAAGCACCCTGATCGGCCAGAAGCCTTTCTTGATCTCGCGGCCCAGGAAGACGTTCTGCGCGGCCGTTAGGTTATCGGCGAGCGCCAGGTCTTGATAAACAACTTCGATCCCCTTGGCGCGGGCCTGGACGGGTTTATGGAAATGGCAAACCTCGCCGTCCACGACAATTTCGCCGTCGCTCGGCGGGAAATTGCCAGCCACGGTCTTGACCACGGTGGACTTGCCGGCGCCGTTGTCCCCCATCAGACCCACGACTTCGCCGCGCTCCACCTGGAAGCTGACGTCGCTCAGGGCCTGGATGGCCCCGAAATTCTTGGAAACGTGGCGAACCTCAAGCACCGGCATCGCGGTCCTCCCCGGACAACATTTGCCGATCTTGTCCCGGACTTATGCAAGACAGCTAATCAGCGAAATGTATTCGACACAATACTTATTCGAAGAAGACCGGCATCCACTGTTAGACGGGGGCGGGTGGACCCCTGAGCAGATCGTCACTGCGCCGGCTTCGATTCCACGACCATTTTAAGCGTCGGCTCCGGACGGCTATAAAGTAGCGTTTTTCGAGGGGGAACAGTTCAGGCGCGGGCGTGGTTGCGGGTGGACCGCGGAGTTCGGCGCCGAAGTGATGACGGCAACCGAGAATGGCACTTGCCAAGTTGTAGGATGACCGTATGATCTGACCCGATGATCACGGATCGCCCATCTCAACGCGAAACTTCTGGCGCAATTGCTGAGCTGCCTGCGCAGTTGGCGGGTGATGCGCTGATAGACGGCCAGTCGCCGCTGGCAGAACGCTACCTCATCGATTGGAGCCGCGACAGGCGCGGAAGTGCCCGCTTCATCGTGCGTCCAGGATCCGTGGCAGACGTCCAGGCCTTCGTGAGATGGTGCTCGCAGAGCGGTGTCGCCATCGTCGTGCAAGGCGGCAATACCGGACTTGCCGGCGGCGCGGTTCCAGACAGTTCGGACTGCGCCGTGCTGTCGCTTGAGCGTCTCAACCGGATACGCTCGGTCGATCCGCTCGACTTCACGCTGCAAGCCGATGCCGGTGCCGTGCTGCAGGACGTCAAGGATGCCGCTGAAGCATCCGACATGACCTTCCCGCTCGCGCTTGGTGCGCAGGGATCGTGCACGATCGGCGGCAATGTCGCGACCAATGCCGGCGGCATCAACGTGCTGCGCTACGGCATGACGCGTGACCTGGTGCTCGGGCTTGAGACGGTCCTGCCGGACGGCACACTGTGGAACGGCATGAACGGGCTGCGCAAGGACAATCGCGGCTACAGCCTGAAGCAACTGATGATCGGCTCGGAAGGAACGCTCGGGGTTGTCACGGGCGTCGAGGTAAGGCTCTCGCCCCGGCCGACGCAGGTCGAGACTGCCTATGTCGGCCTGGGCAGCTTTCGCCAGGCGTGCGAGCTTTTCCGGATGGCGCGGCATCTCTGCTCCGACCTTCTCAGCGCGTTTGAGGTTATCGGCGAGGAGTGCCTGCCGCTGGCCCACCTCATCGATCCGAACCTGCGCTCGCCGTTGACGCAGGCATGTCCGGTTCATGCGATCGTCGAACTCGCCTGCGGGCCAGGGATAGATGCCGGCGGACTTCTTGAAACGATGCTGGCGCGCGCCCTTGAGACCGACCTGATCAGAGACGGTGTCGTCGCGCAAAGCCGCTCCCAGGCCGCCGCATTCTGGGCCATCCGTGAGGGGCTGGTCGAGGGGCAGGCGCGGCGTGGCTTTCATGTCCGCACCGACCTCTCGGTTCGCCTCAGCCAGGTGCCGAAGCTGATCGAGCAAGCACGCGCGTGCATCGTGCGCGAGTGGCCAGGCTGGACATCCCTGGCCTATGGCCATGCGGGCGACGGCAACATCCATTTCAACATGCTGCCGCCCATAGATTGCGAGCCCGGCGAAGCGAGGACCGTGGGGCAGGCGATTTTGACCCAACTCTATGAACTGGTCGGCGCGCTCGGCGGCTCGTTCAGTGCCGAGCATGGCGTGGGTCGCAGCCGCAGTCACGTGTTCTGGGCCGGCCTGTCGCAACGCGAACGGCAGCTTCATACCGCGATCAAGGCAGCCTTCGATCCGGCAGGCCTGTTCAATCCCGCGTGTCTCATGCCTGGTCCGGGCGATTTGTAGGGGAAGCCGCATGAAGCAGCGTTCGTCCATCATCGGCAGCGTGGAGGCGCTTCCGCATCGCGTCGCTTCGCATCTGAGCCGCGAGATCGAGGGCGGCGACATCATCCCGGGAGCCCGGCTTCCCACCGAAAGCCAGCTCGCCGACAAGTTCGGCGTCAGCCGCAATGTTGTCAGGGAAGCGATCGCGCAGCTTCGCGCCGACGGCATGATCGAGGCGCGCCAGGGGGTGGGCGCATTCGTCATGGCGCCGGAACAGCGGACGGCGATCCGGATTGACCGTGAAGCACTGAAAGACCAGCGCAAAATGGAGCAGCTCTTCGAGCTGCGCAGCATCCTGGAGACCGAATCCGCCACATTGGCCGCGGCGCGCTGCGCGTCCGATGATCTTGACGCAATCAAGGCTGCGCTGGACCGCATGGGTGGCGAGGAGCGCTGGGAGGATGGCAGCATCGAGGCCGATCTGCTTTTCCATCGGGCGATCGCCCGGGCCACCGGCAACGGCTACATCTACACCTTCATTTCCTTTGTCTGCGAGCAGATCCGCCAGTCGATCCACTATGCCCGCCTCACCAATCCGCTCCACGACCTAGTCGAGGTCAACGTCGCCGAGCACGTGCGGATCTACGACGCGCTCGCCGCGCATGATCCGCAGGCTGCCGGCGAGGCGATGCGCCGGCACATCGATGGCGCGGCATCGCGCGTAGGCGTCGAACTCACCGCGAACGTCAATCGAGGCAAATGACCATGTCGCTCGGCCAGACCAAGGCAATCACCGATATCTGCCTGCTTGTCGAGGATATCGATCGCACCATCGACTTCTACACGCAGAAGCTCGGCTACCGGATTAGACGGCGCGCCGAGGGCTTTGTCGATTTTCATTCCGAGCGTGTGACGCTCGCCGCATGGGAACTGGATCACATCAATCGCCACTGCGGCGTCTCGAATGTCCGCTCACCGAAGCATGCGCACAAAGCATGCGTCGCCATGGAACTCGAAAGCGCCGGCGAGGTCGACCGGCTCTATGCCGAACTGTCGGAAAAGGGAGTGCCGTTCGTCGGGCCGCCCGGCGACTATGTCTGGAACGCGCGCTGCGCCTATTTCCACGACCCGGACGGGACGCTGTGGGAGCTCTACGCCTGGACCGGCGCGGGGCCGGGCGACTATCACGACACGCAAGGATGATCGGGTCGCGACGGCCTCGCAAGAAAGGCCGCGCTGCATGCAAACACGTCCAACAAAGGAGCAAGAAGATGAGTGGGAACACATCGCAGTGGAATCGCAGATCGATCCTGAAGGCCGGCGCCGCCGGCCTGGCGGCTTTCGGGCCGGGACTTCAGCTGTTTGGCGCCAGCGCCTCAGCGGCCGCCAAGCTCGTCGTCCAGTATGACTGGCTGATGTCGAACGGTCAGATTGGCGACGTCGCAGCCGTCGCCAATGGCTACTTCAAAGAGGCCGGGCTCGAAGTCGAGTTCAGCCCCGGCGGACCGAACGCCGCCACCGTGCCGCCAGTGGTGTCGGGTGCCGCTCAGCTCGGCCAATTCTCCGAATCGCCTCAACTCTATGCCGCGCGGGCGAGCGGCGTTCCGATAAAGATCATTGCCTGCGGCTATCGCACCGGGCCTTATGCGCTGACGTCGAAACCGGAGAAGCCGATCCGGTCGGTGGCGGATCTGAAGGGGATGCGGATCGGCACGCAGCCGACCGCGCGTTTCGCCATCGACGCGATGCTGGCGAAGAACAAGATCGACCCTTCCGAAGTCACCATCGTCAATGTCGGGTTCGACAAGGCCCCGCTGGTTCGTGGCGACGTCGATGCGATCGGCGGCTGGATCACCAACACGCAGGCGCTCAGCGTCGTCGGCGATGATCGCATCGATCTGCTGTTGTCGGAGCTCGGCCTGGCGTCCTATGCCGACGTTTACTTCGCCACCGACAGCGCCATCGAATCCGATTCCGAGACCCTGGCAAAATTCATCGGCGCGGTCGCCAAGGGGTGGGGTTGGGTCCACGCCAATCCCGAGCAGGCGGTCGACAAGCTGGTCGCGGCCTATCCCGAGATCGACGCAGGCTGGGAAAAGAAGACGATCCCCCTGGTGCTGAAGCTGTCGTTCGACGACAACACGAAAAAGGATGGATGGGGCACCTTCGATCCTGCCTCGATCGAGAGCCAAATCGCGCTGCTTGACCAGATCGGCCAGTATCCGAATGGCAGGCCGAAGGCCGAGGACGTCTATACGACGAAGGTTCTCGAACTCAGTGCGGCTGAACGGCCGAAGCTCGGCGCGCCCGCCTCTTGATGGCCGCGCCGGCCATCGAAACCTCCGGTCTCGACGTCGGCTATCCCGGCCGGCGCTCGCCCGTGACGGTGATCTCCGGTCTTGACCTGACAGTCGAGGCCGGGACGTTCCTGTCGATCCTCGGCCCTTCGGGATGCGGAAAGTCGACGTTTCTACGGGTTGTCGCCGATCTGCTGGCGCCACTCGCGGGCACGATACGCGTGATGGGCGAAACACCGTCGGCTGTGCGTTCCGGCCGCGGCGTGGGTTTTGTCTTCCAGGACTCGACCCTTTTGCCCTGGCGCACGGCGCGCGAGAATGTGCGGCTGCCGATCCAGGTCGGCCGCCGCAGCCTGTCACGCATGATAGACGACCGGGCCGACGAGCTGCTCGAACTCGTCGGCCTGTCGGAGCTCAGCGAGCGCCTGCCGCATCAGCTTTCCGGCGGGCAGCGCCAAAGGCTGGCGATCGCCCGGGCGCTGCTTGGCGAGCCGCGTCTGCTTCTGATGGACGAACCTTTTGGCGCGCTTGACGAGATCACCCGTGATCGCCTCAACGACGAGCTGCTGAACCTTTGGCGGCGGACCGGAACGACCGTGCTGTTCGTCACGCATTCCATTGCCGAAGCAGTCTATCTCGGACAGCGCGTGATCGTGCTTGCGGCCCATCCAGGGCGGATCGTCGCCGACCACGACCTTCGTCCGCTGAAGGGGCCGGACAACAGATGCTCGCGCGAGGATCCGGCGATCGTCGCGGCAATGGCCAGGATGCGCTCCGCTCTTGGAGCGGCCTCGTGAACCGGGGGCCGCTTTCGCCGTTCGCACAGACCGTGCTGCCGATCCTCGGCGCCGGCTCGCTTATTCTCGCATGGCAGTTCCTGCTGCCGCTCGCCGGCGTGCCGGCATATATCGTTCCGACGCCGACCGCGATAGCGGGCGTGTTTGCCAGGAACGGATCGCTTCTCCTGTCGAACCTCTGGCCGACGGCCATCGAGGCGCTCTCCGGCTTCGTGCTCGGCAACCTCGCCGCAGTGCTGCTGGCGATCATCTTCGTGCACAGCCGTACGCTGCAGGCGGCCTATTTTCCGGTCGTGCTGTTCTTCAATACGATCCCGGTGCTTGCGCTGGCCCCGGTCGTCATCCTCATCTTCGGCCTCGGCATGCTGCCCAAGATCGTGATCGCGGCGGTGATCTGTTTCTTCCCGACGCTCATCAACATGATCCGGGGCCTGGAATCGGCGAGCGCCAGCGAGCATGAGCTGTTCCGCGTGCTGTCGGCGACGCGCTGGGAAATATTCTGGCGCCTGCGCCTGCCGCGCGCGCTGCCAATGCTTTTCGCTTCGCTGCGGATCGCCTCGGCGACCGCGGTGATCGGCGCGATCGTCGGCGAATGGATCGGCTCCGACAAAGGTCTCGGCGCGCTGATCATCCAGGCGACCTTCAACTATCAGTCCGACCGGCTCTACGCCGCCATCGTGCTCTCATCGCTGTTATCGATCGGGTTCTTCATGACCGTCGTCGCCGCTGAGCGATGGTCGGTTCGATACCGTTGACCGGCTGGCTCCAGGGACGGCCGCTTGGCGTCGCGCGGCGGACTTTGCTCTACCCGCCCAGGCGTGGGTTGCCTCGCCTGCGTCGGCCTGTACTATCACCAGGTACATGCAGGGGAGGAGCTCGAGCGTGGGGCTGGGTCGGAATTTCCGCCGTTGGGGGATGCGGGCCGTCATCGCCATCATGGTGCTTTCGCCGCATGCTGCGTCGGCCGACACCATTAAGCCTGACCGGATCGCGGCAGCCCTGTCGAAGCTCGAGGCACTCGCCGAAGGCGTCGTCGCGGATGGCGGGGTGCCTGGTCTCGCCATCGGGGTCGTCCATGCCGACAAGGTGATCTTCCTCAAGGGTTTCGGGCATCGCGAGGCCGGCAAGCTGGAGGCCGTCGACGCCGATACGGTGTTCCAGATCGCCTCCCTGTCCAAGCCGGTCTCGGCAACGATCGTGGCGGCGCTGGTCAGCGACGAGATTGTTTCCTGGGATGCGAAAATCGCCGATCTCGACCCGGCCTTCCGGTTGTCCGAGCCCTATCCGACCAGTGAACTCACGGTCCGCGACCTGTTTCGCACCGCAGCGGACTTCCCGGCACCGCTGGAGACGACCTCGAGGACATTGGCTACGACCGCGCGGAGATCCTGCGCCGTCTGCGGTTCGTGTCGCCATCGTCGAGCTTTCGCGCCGGCTACTCCTACAGCAATTTCGGACTGACCGAGGGTGCCGTCGCGGCCGCGAAGCCGACGGGCAAGCCTTGGGAGGAGGTCGCCGAGGAGAAGCTCTACCGTCCGCTTGGAATGACTTCGACCAGTTCGCGTTATGCGGACTTCCTCAAGCACGCCAATCGCGCCGCGCTGCACGTCAAGGTCGACGGCGTCTGGGCGGCGAAAATAAAGCGCGACCCGGATGCGCAGGCGCCCGCGGGCGGCGTCAGCTCCACGGCACGCGATCTCTCGCAATGGGTGCGCCTCGTGCTCGGCAATGGGGTCTATGCCGGCGAGACACTTATTAAAGCCGACGCGCTGGACCAGACGCATGTTCCGCTGATGGCGCGCGGCAAGAACCCCGTCTCCGGCGGCACGTCGTTCTACGGCCTCGGCTGGAATGTCGAATTCGGCCGGCACGGCCTGAGCTGGGGCCATGCCGGCGCCTTCAGCGTCGGCGCCCGCACGCTGGTGACGCTCTTTCCCGAGGAGAAGCTTGGCATCGTCATCGTCGCCAACGCGTTTTCGACAGGCGTGCCGGAAGGGCTGTCCGATAGCTTCGCCGATATGGCCTTTGACGGAAAGGTCGAGAAGGACTGGACCAAGGCATGGGACGACACCTATGCGGGCCTGTTCGGCCCGGCGGTCGCCGCCGCCAAGGCCACCTATGCCGCGCCGCCGTCTCCGGCAAGCCCGGCCGGCCCAGCCAACATCTATAAAGGCCGTTATTTCAACGACTTCATCGGCGATGCGGTTGTGTCGAGTGAGGGCGACGGCCTTGTGCTCAAGGTCGGGCCGGGCGGCGCCCGCTCCTATTCACTGGAGCATTTCGACCGCGACGTGTTCCTGACCTATCCGGACGCCGAGACGCCGGATGCGCCGTCTGGCGTAAGCTTTGTGCTCGGCCCCGACGGCAAGGCGTCGGCTATGACGGTGGAATTTCTCGACGGCAATCATCTCGGCACGCTGGCGCGCGTGGGTGACTAGGTTGAAGGGTAGTGAGACCGTTGTCCCATTTATCCCCCTGCAAGACGCGGCATCAACGCTGCCTCGAGGTCGACCTTCCATGCTTCGGGTCTGCCGGACGCCATAGTCGTCGAAGGAGAGCATTAAGGTGAATGAAGACGACGAATTGTTGGTGGCGGCCCGACTGGCCAAAGACAACTGTCTGCTTTGGGGCCGGTAGTTTTCGCGAACGAGACTTGCGTCTGTCGGCGACGTCGAGGCCTGCCTGACATCGCTGCAGCCTGTATATCGAACCCTGCTTCCGTTACGCACTCATCAAGTGATATTGAAGATGGTGCACAAGACTTTGCCATAGGTCAGACGACATGTCGAACATCGAGGAATTGACCAGCGTCCGGCGAAGTCGCCAAACGGTCGGCCATTATCTCAAGCTGAGTGCGTACTGCTCGGCTGCCATTCTCTTTGCATCGCTATGTGGTCCGACCTCCGCTTTTGAGAGCCTGGAGCAAGCTAGCGCAACGGATTATTTGAGTTGCGGGTCCTCTGGCAATCGTTCCGCACCGAGCGAAGGAGCCAGCAAGCCCCAACCGAACCCAAAACGACAACCCGCCGGCCCCATATTCAGGCAGAGCCCACGCAACGCTCCTGATCGCAGAGTTGCGCTTCTACAGAGCGTGCTGGCGGATAAGGCAGTTTATGCATCTGTGATCGATGGCTTGTTCGGCTCGCAAACAGTGAGCGCGGTGAAGTCCTTTCAGGCCAATAGTGGGATGCCTGTCGACGGCATAGTCGGCATTGACACAGGCAAAGCGATGGGATTGCCGTTTTGGGACGCCAGTCACACTCGCAAGCTAACTCCTCCATTTCGCGATTCTGCGAAATATCCTGACGATATAGAATTCAGGTTCAGGAGCCTGATCGGGGTTGGCAATTTCTTCAGCAGCGTGCCAGACGCCCGCTACAGTTCGTCCGATACGCTCACTCGACGGGCGCTTCGAACAAACAATCCCGGCGCCATCAACATCTCGAGATGGCAGCGAGATAGCATGAAAGGGTATGTGGGTTGCACGCTGCCCGACAGGTACGGCAACCAGACCGCCGTTTACGAGACTCCTGAGTTTGGGGTAGCCGCTTGGGGCTTTCTTCTTCGCAAAATCTATTTCGGGGGCAAGAAGGACAAGGTCACCATTGGCGCCATCGTAGACAAGTACCGCGGCGACAATCCTCGTGATGCGTATATTGACGGCTACAAAAAATATTCAGGCGGCAAATTGGTGGAAAGCTATGAAATCGACTTATATGACAACCGGCAACTGGCCTTGCTGGCAATCGCCGCATACTCACACGAATTCGGCTCCTGGTACCCTCTCACGGGAAAGCAGCTTCTGGCAGGCTTTTCCATTACCGATGAATACATCGACTCTGGCGTTAACGACGAGGTCATCGTGGCGCCGGAGGAAATGGATCCCGGCCGATATATAAAGCATTCCGATGCCGAACGCCCCGCACCCACGCCCCCTCCGCCGGCCGCGCGGTCAGCCACAACCGATGCAGCGGTGCGACACGGCCTGCAGCAGCTAGTCGAGACTGAGGGCGGGCCGCCAGGTGCGATAGCAACTCTTTACCGCGACGGCCGCCTAACCGTACTCAGTGCGGGCCGCGCCAATGTGTCCTCGGATGTAGTGCCAGCGGTCAATCAATACATGCGTATCGCCAGCGTCTCAAAAGCCTTCAACGGGGCCATTGCCCTGCATCTCGTCCAGACTGGCCGGATCGGCCTCGACGACACTATCGGCCAACATTTGCCCGATCTGCCGGCGGCATGGTCCGCGATCACGCTTCGGCACATGCTAAACCACACCAGCGGGTTACCTGATTACCTGCGATCCGACGGCTTGGCCAAGCAGGTGGCGACAGATCCTCAAGGCTACGTCGAGCCGAGAAAGATCATCGACTGGGTCCGCAACGATCCGCTCGAGTTTGCCCCCGGTTCTAAGTATGTCTACTCAAACACCGACAATATCGTGGTTGGGCTGATTGCCGAAGAAGTGACCTCCAAACCTTACGAGGCACTGTTGCAAGAGAGGATATTTGGTCCTGCCAACCTCGCGCAAACTAGCTTCCCGACAACGGAAATCGCGCTGCCGACGCCCTACATCCACGGCTACGCCGTTGAGCTCGGATCCCAGCCAGAGGACGTGACCAACTTTGTCAGCCCCAGCGGCGCATGGGCATCTGGTGCGATCGTGTCGACTCCTGAAAACCTGTCCGCGTTCATACGGGCTGACCTTGCGCTGAAGTTTTTCGGCGCTGCCGAGCAGCAGGAGCAGATGCAGTTCATATCAGGAGATTCCAGCCCGCCCGGACCAGGGACGAATGAGGCTGGCCTAGGACTGTTCCGCTACACCACGCCGTGCGGCGTCGTGTACGGCCATACTGGCAACTTCCCGGGCTATACGCAGTGGGCCGCGTCCAACGCCGACGGTACGCGCTCGGTCACTACCACGCTGAACGTTGCCGAGCCCACAGGCGCCTTGATTGAGCACTTGAGGGAGGTTCAGGCTCAGGCTGTCTGCGCGTTACTCGGCCATTGACGTTATTTTTTGCCAGTGACGGACCCGCGGCATACTGCTAAACCAAGTTCAGAGTTACCGCTGATTTCCCTGCCACGATAGTTCAGCGAGTGTTGACATGCCTGGTCGCAAGGCGCTGTCCCGATGGTCCGACGCAGTGCGTTACCTATCGATCTGTCTTGCGATCAGTGCCTTCATTGTCGGGCCCAGCCTTGGCCAAACAATTCCCGAGCAGATCGACTCGGTGATCTCGGATCAGAACGAGACTATCCGACGCTATTCCGCACCGAGGAAGCCAGGAACGATCGACCTTTCGGTCCCCGACGCGCGCAAGACTACGCCACCCGAACAAGCCGAACAAATGTTATTCACCTTGAGGTCGGTAACGGTTCGCGGCGCCGTGACGGTGCCGGCGTCACAGTTGCAGCAAGCGTGGGCCTACCAGTTGAGCAAAAGGATAAGCCTTGGCGACCTCTACGCCATTGCCGAACGGATCGACGAAATCTACCAGAAGGCGGGATATTTTTCGTGGGCGGTTGTTCCTGAGCAGGACTTTTCATCGGGCAACGTCGTCATCGTCCTCTACGAATCCTACGTACGCCAGGTCGTCATCGACAGCGCTGTGCCTGATATTGAACGGCGTTTAAAACCTTACATCGATCGCATCGTCGCCATGCGGCCCATCCGGATCAAGGAAGCCGAGCGGGTACTCCTTCTGATGAGCGATCTTGGCGGCCTTACCATCGAAGGCACGTTCATTCGTCCTGAGACGCCTTCCGCCGGCGGCGCCTTAAAACTCGAGGTTGGGTTCACGCGGACTGGCGCGAACGTCATTGTCGACAATCTTGGTAGCGATGCCGTTGGTCCTTATCAGGTGTCTGGCACCGGCACACTAAACGATGCGTTGAGGCTTTTCGACGTGGCAAACATCGTTGGGGTGACCATTCCAGACACTCCGGATGAATTAAGGTTCGTGCTGGGTTCGCTCGATGTTCCGATTGGGTATGACGGACTGCATTTTGGATACAACCTAGGCTACGTTTCATCCCAGCCCGGCGCAGACCTCGCACCGCTTGATCTCGATATAGCCTCTACGTTCGGCAGCGCGTATGCCAATTACCCGCTGCTGCGGACAATCGAACACAGCTTGTTCGGCCGCCTCGAATTGAACTTCAAGAACAACTCGCTGGCTGCGGGCGGTGAAACGCAAACCGACGAGGACCTCCGATGGCTGGCCGCGTCCCTTAAGTATGTCGGTGAGTTGGAAAATGGCGCCGTCACACTAACCGGTATTTTCGGTCAGGGCCTCGACGGCCTTGGGGCGAGCAGCAGTACTGATCCGCTTGCGCCGCGTCCAGGCGTCCCTGACGACTACAGATTTTTCCGAGCCGACCTCGACCTCACCACGGAAATCGCCTCACCGGCGGTCGCCCACTTCCGAGTAGCGGCGCAATACGCGCCGACCGCTGTGCCGTCGTCGGTCCAGTTCGTGCTCGGCGGCGATCCTTATGGCCTGGCTTTCGATGGTTCGGCGGCGTCAGGCGACAGCGGCATAGCAGCGTCGCTGGAACTGGGACGAAATATAGAACTCCCGGAAACCTTGCCGATCTCGAACCTAAATGTGTTTGCATTCGTCGACTATGGGGCGGTTTGGAACCACGATATCGGCGTGGAATATACCGAGGCTGAGCTAGGATCGGCCGGCATCGGTGCAAGGGCTGTCTTCGGGCAGCACCTGAATGGTAGGGCGCTCGTTGCCATACCGCTCGAAGATAGCCAAGGTCTGACCGATACCGGCACCCGCTTCCTATTCCAGTTGATCGGCTCGTATTAAGCTCGCGGCGCCTACCCACATTCGGCTTTCTTCCAGCATCATCTGGGCGCGAGTTGCGCGATGAGATCGTTGGCTGCCTCGACCATCCCGTTAAACCCGCTGATGCTAAACTGGTTGATGGAGACGAAGACGCCAACACTACGCGTCGGCGCAATCACCACATAGCTGAACTGACCTTGCAAGCCACCGGACTTGTTGAGCATCAACGGCTTGTCGTCATTGGGCAGCAAACCGACCCAGCCTAGGGTCATCATGCCCATCGGCCCTCCATCATCCAGGCCACTGACCGGCGACAAGCCGTCGCGCCAGAGCCAGCCGGCATGGTTGATGGTTCGCCATGTGTCGTCGGCGGTGCCCTTGTCGAGGTGCCAGGCCATCCATTTCTGCATGTCGGCGGCGGAGCTGTAGAGCCCTCCGGCACAGCCGATCGTTTCCGGTGTAGGCACCAACGGCATAGGGGCGCCGTCGAAGAAATGGCCCTGCATGGTCCGCGATTTGTCACTTTCTTGGAGGTTAAGTTTGGTATCGGTCATGCCGCGCGGAACGAGCACCCGATCAGCAAGAAGCTGCCCGTAGGACTTGCCTCCCGCATTGGAGAGCGCAAGGCCGAGCAGGTCGTATCCCCAGTTGGAATAGAGGGCGCCAGTGCCCGGTGGAAAAAGGTAGGGACTGCCCTTTGCAAGCCCGGTCCTGCTGAGCTCGTAGGTGTTACCCGTAAATGGATTGTCCGGAGTTCCACCGGTCTGGTTCGGCACTTCGCGCGGCAGCCCGGATGCCTGGGTGACGAGGTCAACGAGCCGGAGCGTACGGCCCTCGAATTCCGGGACGGTCCAGCCTTTGTCCAGATGAACGGCAAGTGGGTCGGTAATGCCCAACGTTCCGTCCGCAACCATTCCACTCATGAGATCGCCGCAGAAGGCCTTCGAAATCGATCCGATCCGCATCAGCGTATGTTCGTCTGGCGTCTTGCCCGAACCCTTGCTGATTTCGCCGAAGCCGGCGAAGGCCGTTTCGCCATTGCGAACGGCGGCGATGACAAGACCCGGTGCGCCGGAGCCGAGAAACGCGAAGACGCCGGTGAAGCCAACGGCTTCCTCCAATAGGCGATCCTCGGCGTCTGCCTGAGGAACCGCGAAGAGACAACCAGCCATGGCGGAGGAGATGAGGAAACGCCTGTAGCTGGAACCGGTCATCTCGAAGCCCTCAGCGCGGTGCGAGTTGGTATATCAGTTCGTTCGCCTGCTTCACCATTGAAGCAAAGCCCCCTGCGCTGAACTGGTTGATCGCCACAAAGACGGCAATGCGGCGCGTCGGGGCGATGGCTACATAGGTGAACATGCCCTGCCGGCCCCCGGATTTGTGGAGGATCAACGGATGATCGCCGTCGGCTTCGATCATCACCCAGCCCAATCCCATCGCATCCATCGGCGCCCCGCCGTCGTCGAGCCCCAGCACCGGCGAGAGCCCGTCCCTCCGGACCAGGCTGGCGTGGTCGATGATTCGGCGTGCATCATCCTCAGGACCGCCTTGAGCCAGATGCCAGGCGATCCATTTCAGCATGTCGTTAGGCGTCGTGTAGAGTCCCGATGCGCATTCCATCGTCACCGGCGTCGGTACGAACGGAAGCGGGGTGCCATCGAAATTATGGCCCTGCATCAGCCTCTTCTCATCGCCCGGGCGGGGATTGAAAACGGTATCCACCATGCCGCGCGGGCGCAAAACCCGTTCCTCCAATACGGCGGCATAGGGCTTGCCGGCTGCGCCGGCGATCGCCAATCCGAGGAGATCGAAGCCGAAGTTCGAATAGAGCGCACCGGTCCCGGGCGCAAAAAGAAACGGGTCGCCTTTCAGCGCCTCGATCATGGCCTTCTGGGTATGTCCGGCATAGGGATTGGCTGGCGTGCCACCGGTCTGCGACATCTCTCGGGGCAGGCCGGATGTCTGGCTGGCGGCGTCGATGATCCGCAGCCTCCGGCCGTCCTTTTCTGGCACGATAAACCCATCAGGCAGGTGCGACTGAACCGCGTCCCCCAGGCCAATTTCTCCCTTTGCAACCAAACTGGCGAGAACGTCCCCACAGACAGCTTTCGAGATGGATGCGACTCGCATCATCGTGTCGGCAGTAGGCACGATGCCTGACCCACGAGCGGTTTCGCCGAAACCGGCAAAGGCAGTCTCACCGTTCCGAACGGCAGCAATCACAAGACCGGGCGCACCTGAACCGATGAAAGCGAAAGTACCGGCGAATCCGACCGATTCGTCCAGCAGCGGATCGGCAGTAGCAGGAGTTGCACAGGCAACAGAAGCAGCCGCGAGCAGGAGGCGGAAGGACATCGTGCGGGTTGTGGTCATGGGTATCGCGCTCTGCGCTATTGCGGCCAGGTAACGACGGAGAGGTCAAGCGGCAGCACATTTTTTAGCTGTTGAGGAGGCGAGCGCGGCGTCAGCGTCAGTGGCGACCCCGTCGCTTCCGCCTTGTCAAAATCCTCTGTGCCGGCTTCGTCGACTGCAGTGATGGTAAAGCGGTCGAAGACATAGGGAAGGCCATCCGAAGCCAGCGGAGAGGCGTTGTCCATGACATGCAGGTGCAGATGCGGCGCCTGGCTGTTGCCGGTGTTGCCAACCTCGCCGAGTTGGTCGCCGCGCCGTACTTTGTCGCCCAGCTTCACCTTAACGCCGCCCGGCCGCATGTGCGCGTAATTGACGAACAGACCTGAGCCAATGTCGAGCACGACGAAATTGCCGTCGGCCTCATCAATCGGCAGGTTCGGAGGCAGCGCACCGGGGACTTGGTCCTGCAAGTCGTTGCGAGTCCCGACTACCGTGCCGTCGGCAACCGCGAGGATCGGGTTGCCGTAGATGTGGTAGTTGGCCGGCACTTTGAGGTCGCCCACAACCAGCGTATTCTTGTCGTCGAGCTGCTCCCAGTCGATCGCGAAGCGCTGGGCAAGATGGAACTTGCCGTCGAGCGACAGCAGCGCCCGGACGTGGCGGATGGAATCACAGCAGCCGTCGGCGGCGACGTAGCCGTTGCCGCGCAACGGGGGTCCGAGTATCACGGGAGCCGTAGCGACAACGGTAGCCTCGCCTAGTGTCAGAGTCATCTCAGCGCCTATGACTGCGAAATGCGCAGTCACCTCGTGGGTGATGCGAGCCGGGACCGCCGCCCCCTCAGCCAAGGCAACGTGCATAAAAATGACAGCGAACTGATACGCCGTCAGTTCGCGGGTTTCGTTGCCGCGGCTCGCCCCCGGCGTGACGCGGCTGGCCAGTTCATCAGGGCCGAGTTCTGCAAGCTTTGCCCCGCTGTCAGCATCGATGACTGCGAGCCTCTCGAAACGGGCATCACCGCCGGTGACATTGGTCACCGCGACTTCGTAAACTATGTGACGCTTGCCGTCCGAGCCAGGAACTACGTGCGGAGCAGCGATGATCTCCGCGACGAGTGGCGTGAGTTTCGGATTGTTGCCGGCGGCGTACACGGCAGATGCAAGCGTTACCGACAAAAGCACAAGGGTCGAAAGGAGCCAGATCAGACACCGCATCTCGAACGCGCCTCCTCTGCACACGCTTACGTTGCCGCATGAAGCTACGACAAGAAGGGCTCATAGCCAAGGTGGTTCGTGGCACAAGGCGGGCCGCCGAAACTGGGGGGCAAACGGTGCGTAAAGCAGCTGAACAGCTTGGCCTGTCATACGACAGCGCACTCACCTTGCTAGCATTTGCACGAAAGCCGGCGCTCAAATCAACGTACGACGGTGGATTCTACTACTGCCTCGCTAAGATGTCCGCTTTCGGGCAATCAGGGCCGGCGATTAACGACCGACTTCATTCTATGTACCGCGCGTCCTCGCCCCACTCACCCCCCAGCCAACCGCGGCAGCAGGAAAATCTCCGCCCCCTGCGGCAATTCCTTCGACCAGGTGTCGCGATAGATAACCCCGTCGATAGCGACTGCGATGCCGCGGTCGATCAAGGGCTCGAGGCCGGGATACTGCTCAGCCAGCTTTCTGAATAGCTCCCTTATGTCCTTGGCCTCGATCTCGACCTTGCTCTTGCCTCCGGCGAGCGCGCCAAGCGATCCCCAGAGCGTTACCTCGACCATCAGCCTCCCCGTTCAGCCTCGATCGCCGCCAGAATCCGCGGCGGCGACATCGGGATGTGCGTCATCCGCACGCCCGCGGCGTTCGACACCGCGTTGGCGATCGCCGCCAGCGGCGGCACGATCGAGGTCTCGCCGACGCCACGCACCCCGTAGGGATGGTTGGGATTGGGGATCTCGAGGATCTGCGTGTCGATCATCGGCAGGTCCGAGCAGACCGGGATGCGGTAGTCGAGGAAGCCGGGGTTCTGCAGGCGCCCGTCCTTGCCGTAGATGTACTCTTCGTTGAGCGCCCAGCCGATGCCTTGCGCGGCACCCCCCTGGTACTGCCCCTCGACATAGGTCGGGTGCACCGCCTTGCCGGCATCTTGCACGACCGTGTAGCGCAGAACCCGCGTGGCGCCGGTTTCCGGATCGACCTCGATATCGCAGATATGGGTGGCGAAGGACACGCCGGCGCCGTCGGCGACGAGCTCGCTGTGGCCGGCGATCGGTCCGCCGGTCTTGCCCGACGCGGCCGCGATCTCACTTAGGGACAGCGCCGCAAGGTTGCCGTACTTCTCGCCTTTGGCGATGGCGTGGCCCTTTTCCCAGACCACGTCCTCGACGGGAATGTCCCACGTCTGCGCGGCACGCTCGCGCAGGATCTTGATGGCGTTGCGGGCGGCCGAGATCGTCGCCATCGAGGACGAGAAGGTGCCGCGGCTGCCGTCCGTCATGTCGTTGTAGCCGAGGCTGGAGGTGTCGGCCACCACCGCTTTGACCTGCTCATAAGGGATGCCGAGTTCCTCCGCCGCCACCAGCGACAGCGAGGCGCGGGAGCCACCGACATCGACCGTGCCGACGGCAAGCGAGACCGAGCCGTCCATGCCGATGTTGAGGTCGGTGCAGGTCTGGCCGCCGAAGTTGAACCAGAAGCCGCAAGCCATGCCGCGGCCCTGGTTCTTGCCCAGCGGCGCCTTCATGTGCGGATGGTTCTTCGCCGCTTCCAGCGTCGGGCCGATGCCGATCGGGCCGTAGACCGGGCCGTAGGACGATCTGGTGCCTTCCTGGGCGGCGTTCCTGATGCGGAACTCGACCGGATCCATGCCGATCTCCTTGGCCAGCTCGTCGACGGCACTTTCCACCGCAAACGCCGCCATCGGCGCCGACGGCGCGCGATAGGCGGCGGTCTTCGGCCGGTTGACCAGCACTTCGTAGCCAACCGTGCTGACGTTCTCGAGATTGTAGCAGGCGAACGCCGTCATGGCGCCGATCTCGGCCCACATGCCGGCATAAGGGCCGCAGGAATAGCGCAGCGTCGCCTCGGCCGCGGTGATCGTGCCGTCCTTGCGGGCGCCAATCCTGACGTCGATCGAGGTGGCGCTGGTCGGGCCGGAGGCGCGGAACACCTCGTCGCGCGTCATCACCAGCTTGACCGGCCGTCCGGCCTTGCGCGACAGCGCCAGCGCCACCGGCTCGGCCCAGACATGGGTCTTGCCGCCGAAACCGCCGCCGATCTCCGACGAGGTGACGCGCAGCTTGGAAGCTTCCATGCCAAGCAGTTGGGCGCAATGCTGGCGGTAGACGAAATGGCCTTGCGTGCAGACCCAAAGGTCGGCGGTGCCGTCGGAGCTGACATTGGCCACGCAGGCATGCGGCTCGATATAGCCCTGGTGCGTCTGCTCGGTCTTGAACGAGCGTTCGACGACGAAGTCGGCGTGGCCGAAACCTTCATGGATGTCGCCATGGCCAAACTGCGTGCGCTTGGTGACGTTGGAAGGCTTGACGGGCTTTTCCTCGAGGCCCTCGGTGAAGATGGTGTCGTTGAGCAGGGGTGCCGTGTGCTTCATCGCCTCGTCGACATCGGTCACATGCGGCAGCACCTCATAGTCGACCTCGATCAGCTTCAGCGCCTGCCTCGCCGTGCGGGCGTCGACAGCGGCGACCGCGGCCACCGCGTGGCCGTCATAGAGCGCCTTCTTGCGCGCCATGCAGTTGTCGAGGATGTCGTACATGGCGGCATCGCCGTCGGTGAGGTCGGGCAGGTCGGCGGCGGTGATCACCGCCTTCACGCCGGCGAGCTTCTCCGCCTTCGAGGTGTCGATCTTCCTGATCGTGGCGTGCGCGTGCGGGCTTCTCAGAACACGCCCGACCAGTTGCCCGGCCATGTTGAAGTCGGCGCCATAGCGCGCGCGGCCCGTGACCTTGTCGACGCCGTCGGGGCGGAGGGGACGCGTGCCGACGGCGGTGAAATTGCGTCCGGAATAGCGCGGATCGAAGTTCATCGTCATGCTCCCTTCATCACGCTTGTTTCATTACGATGGCGGCGTCCTGGACGGCGCGCACGATCTTGTCATAGCCGGTACAGCGGCAGAGGTTCCCGGCGAGGCCGAAGCGGATTTCCTCCTCGGTCGGGTCGGGGTTCTTGGCCAAAAGGTCCTTCGCCGCGATCAGGAAGCCCGGCGTGCAGATGCCGCATTGCAGCGCTGCGTGCTCGAGGAACTTCTGCTGCAGCGGATGCAGCCTGTCGCCATGCGCCATGCCCTCGATGGTCTCGACGCGCCGGCCCTCAGCCTCGGCGCCAAGCACCAGGCACGAGCACACCAGCCGGTCGTCGAGGATAATGCTGCAGGCGCCGCAGTCGCCGGTGCCGCAGCCTTCCTTGGCGCCGGTCAGCCCGAGGCGGTCGCGCAGCACGTCGAGCAGCGTCTCGTCGGGTTGGCAAAGGTACTCGATAGTGTCGCCGTTGATTGTGGTTGAGACTGCTACACCAGCCATCATTTGCCTCCTGCACGTGCATAGGCGGTCGTGGCGGCCCGACTGGCCAGCACACCCGCAACTTTTCTTCTGAACTCGACGGTGCCCCGCTTGTCGTCGATGGGTCGGCAGGCCCCGGAGCAGACCTTGGCGAGCCGCTCAAGTGCTGCTTCGTCCAGCTTCCTGCCGATGAGGGCCTCGGCGGCCTCTTCCACTAGCAGCACCGTCGGCGCCACGGCGCCCAGTGCCACGCGGGCCGATTTGACGACACCTTGATCATCGAGCGTCAGGTTCACCCCGGCGCTGACCACGGCGATGTCCATCTCCGTGCGTGGAATGAAACGCAGATAGGCATCGCCGGAGCGCGGCGCGCGCCTGTCGAGCAGGATCGCCTCGATGATCTCGCCCTTGGCGAGCGACGTCTTGCCCGGCCCGGTCGGCACTGCCTCTACCGCGACGGTGCGCCTGCCTCCTGGCCCGGCTATCAATGCCAGGGCGCCGGCGGCCACCAGCGCCGGCACGCTGTCGGCTGCCGGCGAGGCGTTGCAAAGATTGCCGACGATTGTGCAGCGACCCTGTACCTGCTTGGAGCCGATCAGCTTGGCCGCTTCGACGACGCCCGGCCATTCCCTCTTCAAGGCCGCGCTCTCTCCCATCAGGGCGCAGGAGACTGCCGCACCGATGCTGAAGCCCTCCGCCGTTTCCCTGATCTCACCCAGTCCGTCGATCGCCTTGATATCGACGATCAGGTCTGGCTCGATAAAGCCGCCTTTCATCCTCACCAGGAGGTCACTGCCTCCGGCGAGAATGGCGGCCGTGCCAGACGAGCCGGCCAACTGGCCAACGGCATCTTCCATTGAAAGCGGACGTATGTAGCGCATCGTCTCCCCTTGATCATCGCAATTCTGTCGGCCTGTTATAGAGCCTTGGATCGGAATGGTCATCCGGTTCTGCATCAGCAGCGATTAGGCCAGGCGCCGCAAAACCGAATCCCAAATCCACCTGAACTTGGCGTGCGCCCGTGTCGGGACACTCTTGCAGCCAGCTGACGGAGTCTGAGCCCTAGAGCGGCGGAGCGGCGGGCCTAATGGCGGCACGTTCTCAACTCAGGGCGCCGGGTTGAACTGGAGCAATTTGAAACAATCGCCGCTTCCCGACTTCAACTGCGTCAGGAAGGGTTTCGACCGATCGATCCATTCCTGGTGCGATTTGGCATCGGCCTCGATGTCGTTGACCGGTCCAAGGTTGACGAAGCTGCGCCCCTTGCTGAAAAGCCAGCACGCACGGCCGAGAAGTCTCCTGCTGCGCTGGCGCAAGAGGTCGGCATCATAAAAGATGTCGAGCACCTCCTGCTTGATCTTTGCCTCCTTTTCAGGATTTGCGATCGCAACCGCGATTGCGTCTCCGCCGATCGCATCCTGCAGGTCCTTGTAGTCGAGGGCGAGTTGAGTGGTGGCATATTGGATCTCGCTCTCATCCCGGACGATGTTGAACCACAGCGCGGGATCGAGTTCGTTGACGACGAACGATGCTTCGAAATCGCGCGATAGGTTCAGGATATCGAACGCTTGAACTTCCACGTCGCGCTCAACCAAAAGGATCTCGGCGACCTGCTTGCCGAGTTCCGCCCCGTGGGCGCTGATCGCGGCATTCGTCCCACCGAGTTCCGGGCTGATGTAGGGTCCGCCATCATCCAGCAGCGCATCGAATTCGCCAAGGTATTCGACAACGGCGGCGCCGCGAGCAATGCGCGCGGCCAGTTTGGCGAGAACCAGCTGGAGCTCCGTTTCGCGTTTGCGCTGGTCCTGATAATTCTGCTGGAAAAAGAAGATGAACAGAGAAACGCCAATACCGATCAGGATCACGCCGAGCTGGGAAAAGATGTTGCGATAATATTCCAGCAGCTTTTCACGATGGCGGATGTCGTGGCGGACATTGTGTGCCACACGAGCATTGACGATCAGCGAAAGGATCAGAAGCCCGGCACCGACCAGGATGAGGCCGCCGATGAGGAAATAGCCTTGGCCTGTGAAAGTGCTGAAATCCATGCGTTGCCAGCTTGCTGAAGCCCGAGACCGGGCAGACTAATACCAATCCGCTTCAACACCTATATATTCGTAGCGGGCATCAACATCCGAGCCTTCACTGGTCGCGGTGATTTCTGGCAACTTCGCCACCTCCCGTAAGCCATCTTGCATCGAACCAGCGGTCTGCCGGCCCGTCATAGGGCAGCCGGGTGACATCCCAGTGGCTGACGAAGCGCGCGTAGGCGTCCCACACCGGTGGACCGCCGCCGATGAAGACGACACGGCCGGCAAAGCGTTGGAGCGTGTCCTGCGGATCCATGCTGGAGCGAACGACGACAAGTTCCCGATCCGCGCGAGCAAAATCCGGAATGCTTGCGATCGTCTTGGGACCGGCGAGCAAGACGTGCCCTCTCGTGAGGTCGAAAAATCGTGCAACGTCAGCGACGAACTCCGGCGACCGGTTGCCTTCCCATGGGAGACCGCCGTTGAGGCCGAGCTGCCCCGCCTGGCCGATAGCACAGACAACCCTAACGACGGTCTTCTTCATGAGTACTCCACCGATAGCCGGTCCGATCCCATTAGCGACGTTTGCATCATGCGGCGCAAGTGTTTCAGTAAGGCGTTGCGTCTGACAACCGCCTCAAACGCGAATATTTGCCTTCATCTCTCAATCGATCGCGCTACTCGTTCGCCGTGCATCTTCAAGTGATTTGAAGGGGCCAGGGGTGCGCCTACGCGACCCCTCGACGTTCACTTTAATGTACCAGCGACCGACCTCCGAAGAGCGCGCTCGCCTAATACTTTAGTTGTAATCTCTCGCGTGTTTGATATCGTGACGGCGGGAGGAATTCAAATGGCAGTGGAGTGCACATCCGCGCCCCATATGGGCGTCTTTTCAACCATTGAACTGGATCTCTTGAGGGGTGTGGTTCGGGAAATTTTGCGGTCCGGCGAAACGGAGCTTGACAACGAGGACGCCGAAATGATCGCGCGCGCGGTCATCGCAACCTACAAGGACGGCGCCTCGGGTCGCGAGGAATTGCTTGAAGCCGCCCGGATTGCCGCCAGGCGCTGCGCTCTCGACCATTTTTACGATCGAGCAGTCGGCCTGTTCGCATAGGATTTCGCATCTGACGCAATTCAGGGCGGAGTTGCTCGTTCTTGCTCCGCTGGCATTCCGCGCACTGGTGCGGAGCCAGGTGCCAGACTTCTGATCAGAGGGTCCGAAGCTCGTCGGCCGATGATTGGAAATAGCCTTGGCCTGAGAAGGTGCTGAAATCCATGCGTTTGCCAGCTCGCGGAAGCCCGAGACCGCGCAGAATTAAACCCATTCCGCTTCAACACCTACGTGTTCGTAGGAGGCGTCAACATCCCATCGCCGCGCTTTTGGCGGCCCAGCTTTCACCCGCCACCCTTCGCCGACCTGCCAGCCCCAAACCGCAACCCGTCCATCAGCAGCGATACCAGCCGGCGCGAGCGGTCGCGCCAGTCGTCGGTGTCGGGCGCCGAATAGATGCCGCCCAGCGCGTGCAGCACGTCCGAACTGTCGACGTCGCTGCGGATCGAGCCGTCGGCCACCGCCGCTTCGATCAGCTGCCGTAAAGCGAGTGTCACCCGGCCGGACATGTCCGAGAACAGGGCTGAATTGGTGTTGAGCAAGATACGCAGGCTTGTGGCCAGCCCGCGCTTGGTGGCGATGTAGTCGACGAAGCGCTGCATCCACTGTTCCAGTGCAACGTCGGGCGGGTGGTGGCGGGCGAGCTCGCCGGCGGCCGCGCACAGGCTTTCCACTTCGCGCCGGTAGACCACCTCGACCAGATGCTCGCGTGTCGGAAAGTGCCGATAGAGCGTGCCGATGCCGACGCCGGCCTGGCGCGCGATCTCCTCCAGCGAGGCATCGACGCCATGCGTGGCAAACGCCACTGCCGCGACCTCGACCAGCGCGTCACGGTTGCGCTGCGCATCGGCGCGCAACGGTTTTGCCGCTGTCGCGTCGGGCTTGTCTTTGGCGGTTATGGGCGGCTGCGAAGCCAATTTTTTCTCCACTGCGAATACGGGGCTTGAACCCGACCGGTTCAGGCCCCACGTAATAAACGGAGGCGCCTCCGCTTTAGTGGAGCACCTTTATCATATAATCAGGGGAACCGGTATGTCACGTACTCATAGCTTGCAAGTCGGCGAGTGCGTGATCTCCCACTTGAGGGGGAGATGTCGCCGAAGGCGACAGAGGGGGTCGGTTCGACGGGGCGCGACCTCCTGCGAGAGATGGGGTTGGCGCTCTATGCGAGGCGACCCCCCTCTGGGCCTGCCGGCCATCTCCCCCTCAAGGGGGGAGATTACGCTCTTCGCGCCCTTACCCCTCCCTGTCCTGACACCCAATTCACTCCCCTTCGCGTCAAGCAACTGGAGCCAGACGCCCCATGACAAGCAAAACCCGAATTCCCATCCAACTTCAAATCAACGGACATCGCCATGAACTGGAGGTCGAGCCGCGCGTCACGCTGCTCGACGCCTTGCGCGATCATCTCGGCCTGACCGGCACCAAAAAAGGCTGCGACCAGGGCCAATGCGGCGCCTGCACCGTCCATGTCGACGGCCAGCGCGTGCTGGCCTGCCTGACGCTCGCCGCCCAGGCCGAGGGCAGGGCGATCACATCAATCGAAGGGCTTGCCGACGGCGACGGCACGCTGCACGCGGTGCAGGCCGCCTTCCTCGAACAGGACGCCTTCCAGTGCGGCTACTGCACGCCGGGCCAGATCATGTCGGCGGTCGCCTGCATCCGCGAGGGCCATGCCGGTTCGGATGACGAGATCCGCGAATATATGGCCGGCAATCTCTGCCGCTGCGGCGCCTATCCACACATCGTCGCCGCCGTGCGCCAGGCCGCGCTGGAGGTTGCATCATCCATGGAGACCGCGTCATGAGGGACTTTTCGTATCTGCGCGCCAATTCCGTCGATGCGGCGCGCCAGGCGGCGGCGCTGCCCGGCGCCATGCTGCTGGCCGGCGGCACAACGCTCATCGATCTCGCCAAATGCGGCGTCGCCGAACCCGAGACCGTGGTCGACATCACCCATCTCAAGGGACTGGATAGGATCACGGTCGACGACCGGGGCGCCACGATCGGCGCGCTGGCAAGAATGAGCAGCGTCGCCGACCATGCCGACATCAAGAGCCGGTTCCCCGCCGTCTCGGAAGCGCTGTGGCAGGCGGCCTCGGCGCAGCTCCGCAACATGGCGACCATCGGCGGTAATCTGATGCAGCGCACGCGCTGCCCGTATTTCCGCGATCCGGCGAATTTCCCCGCCTGCAACAAGCGAGCGCCCGGCAGCGGCTGCTCGGCGATCGGCGGCGTCACCCGCGGTCATGCCGTGCTCGGCACAAGCGAAGCCTGCATCGCCACCTATCCGGGCGATCTGGCGACGGCGCTCGTCGCCTTCGACGCAACCGTCCATCTCGGCGACCGCCAGGTCGCGGTCGACGATTTCTTTCTCCTGCCTGGCAACACGCCCGACAGGGAACATGCGATCGAGCCAGGCGAGATGATCACCGCGATCAGCATTCCGGCTTCTGCCGCCGCCCGGTGTTCGACCTATTTGAAAGTCCGCGACCGCCAATCCTATGAATTCGCCGCTGCAAGCGCCGCCGTTGGCATCGAATTCGAGGCCGACGGACGGACGATCCGTGAACTGCGCGTGGCGCTTGGCGGTGTCGCCACCAAGCCGTGGCGTGCACGCGCGGTGGAAGAGGCGCTGAACGGCAAGCTGCTGGAGGCTGATACCGTCAAGCAAGCCAGCCTGCTCGCTATCGAGGGCGCCGTCGACCATGGCGCCAACCATTACAAGATCGCACTGGCGCCGCGCGTCGTCGCCCGCGCCATCCTCAAAGTGGGAGAAACGGCATGACCGTTCATGAATTGAGAACCCGACAGGGTGATTCGAAGCGGGGCGACGCATCGGACGGCGCCGTGTTCGCGCAAGCAGTGGGTGGGCGGCTGTCGCGCGTCGACGGCTCGGCCAAGATCACCGGTGCCGCAAAATACGCGGTCGAGCAGCAGCTTGACGGACTCAGCCACGCCGTCCTCGTCGAGAGCACGATTGCCGCCGGCAAGGTGCGTTCGATCGACACGGCAGCGGCTGAAAGCGCACCCGGCGTGCTTCTGGTGCTGACGCCGGACAATGCGTTGCGCCTCAACACCGCGACGGACTGGCTGGGCACGCCGCCGCCGGATATTCCTTATTGCCCGCTGGCGCGCGACATCACCTTCAGCGGTCAGCATGTCGCGGCGGTGGTGGCCGAGAATTTCGAGCAGGCGGTCGCGGCTGCGGCGCTGGTCAAGGTCGTCTATGACGAGACGCCGGCCATCGTCGATCTCGACGATCCAAAGGCCGGCGACGGCATTCCGATCGACACGATGACCAAGGAATGGGGCGATGCCCAAGCGGCTTTCGCCGCCGCCCCGGTGCGGGTCTGCGCCGCCTACAACACGCCGCGCGAATACCAGACGCCGATGGAACCGCATGGCCTGATCGCGCACTGGCAGGACGACCGGCTGACGGTGTGGGAGCCCAGCCAATGGCTCGACGGCATGGCCCGGACCTATGCCGAATGGTTCGGCGTGCCGTTCGAGAATGTGCGCCTGGTCTCGCCCTATATTGGCGGCGGCTTCGGCTCCAAGGCGTTCGCCTACGGCTACGGCGCGGTGGCGGCGATGGCCGCGAAAATGCTCGGACGGCCGGTGAAGCTCGCGGTCACCAGGCCGCAGACCTTCACCGCCTATGGCGGACGGGCGGCGACACGCCAGACGGTGGCGCTCGGCGCCGACGCCGAGGGAAAGATCCAGTCGATCGTCCATCGCGGCGTCAACGAGACCTCGGTCGACGGCATGTGGGTCGAGCCGCTCGGTTCGGTCACCTCGATCATGTATGCGACGCCGAATTTCTCGTCGCGGCAGAATGTGGTGCGGGTGAACACGGTGGTGCCGGGCGCGCTGCGCGCGCCGGGCGAGAACCCGAGCGCCTTCGGCATCGAAAGCGCGATCGACGAGCTCGCCTATGAGGTCGGCATCGATCCGCTGGAAATCCGGCTCAGGAACTATGCCGAGCAGGATCCGGAGGCGAAAAAGCAATGGTCGACACGGCAGCTGCGCGAGGCTTTCGCTGCCGGCGCTGAGGCCTTTGGCTGGACGAGGCGCAGCCCTGAGCCGCGCTCGATGCGCGACGGCAATCAGCTGATCGGCTGGGGTGTAGCCGCTGGCACCTATCCGGTGCGGCGCGCCTATGGCGAGGCGATGGTGCGCATTCTCGCCGACGGCTCGGTCGAGGTCGAAAGCTCGAGCATCGACATGGGGCAGGGCACCTATACGATCCTGGCGCAGACCGCCGCCGAAGTGGTGGGCGTGCCGGCTGAGAACGTCGTGGTGAAGCTGGGGGACTCCCGCTATGCCCGCGCCGGCGTCACCGGCGGGTCACGGCTGGCCGGCGTGATGACGGGCGCGGTGCACAAGGCGGCGACCGCCGCGCTCGATGAGCTGGTCGGGCTGGCGATCAGCGATCCAAATTCGCCGTTCCATGCGCTGCAGGCCAACACCCTGGTCGTTGCCAATGGCCGCATCGCTTCACCGCGTGGCGACGGCCCTGAGGTCTCGATCGCCGAGCTGCTCGGCAGCGTCGGACGCAGCCAGATCGAGGCGATGGGCGACACCATGCCGGCCAATTCGACGGCTGACGATCGCTACAAGAACTATACGACCATCGCGACGGCGCTGTCGCACACCGAGGGCGACTATTCCCGCCACAGCTGGTGCGCGCATTTCGTCGAGGTGCGCGTCGACGAGGACTTTGGCACGGTTCGCGTGTCGCGCGTGGTGTCGGCGCTGGACTCGGGCCGGCTCTACAATCCCAAGCTCGCCGAAAGCCAGTGGAAAGGCGGCATCATCATGGGCATCGGCCAGGCGCTGCTGGAGGAAGGCGTCGTCGACCGCCGCCACGGCCGCATCGTCAACAACAATTTGGCCGACTATCTCATCGCGACCAATGCCGACATTCCCGACATCGAGGTGATCTCGGTCGGCATCCCCGACCCGCATTCCTCGGCGCTCGGCGGCAAGGGCGTGGGCGAACTCGGCATCGTCGGCGTGGCGCCTGCGATCGCCAATGCGGTGTTCCACGCCACCGGCAAAAGAGTGCGGGATTTGCCGATCACGCTGGAGAAGCTGATTTAAGCTTCGTCGGCGAAGCTGCCAATCTCCCCCCTCGTGGGCCTCGTGGGGGGAGATCAGCAGCTTCAACGCCCCGTTCTCCGCCACAACAATGCCATTGGCAGGAAACGGGTGGTTTGCACGCGCTACTTCATCCATCTCTGATGCCAGAAGAAGCCAGAGGAGGCAAAGCCATGACCATTCATTCGATAGGTTCGAAGGCAGCGGTCCGATCGGCGGAAGCGCGCGTCGCCGGCTATGACTGGCAGGCATTGGCCGAGGAGATGAGCGGCTATGGCTGCGCCGTGATGGAAAAGCTGCTGACGCCGGAAGAATGCCGGGAGATCGCCGGGCTCTATCCCGACGAAAGCCATTTCCGCAGCCATGTCCACATGGCGCGGCACGGCTTCGGCAAGGGCGAGTACCGTTATTTCCGCTACCCCTTGCCTGAGCTGATCGGCGGCTTGCGCACCGCGCTCTATCCGCCCCTCGCCGCGGTCGCCAACGACTGGAACGAGCGCATGGGCATCGCCCAGCGCTACCCGGACGAACACGCCGCGTTCCTCAAGCAATGCCACGACCGGGGCCAGACGCGGCCAACGCCGCTCCTGCTGCAATACGTTGCCGGCGACTTCAACTGCCTGCATCAGGATCTCTACGGCGACCTTGCCTCCCACTGCAGGTGGCGATCCTGCTGTCCGAGCCGGATAAGGATTTCACCGGCGGCGAGTTCGTGCTGACCGAACAGCGACCGCGCATGCAAAGCCGCGCCGAGGTGGTGCCGCTGCATCAGGGCGACGCCGTCGCCTTCGCGGTCCACAATCGTCCGGTCCAGGGCAGCAAAGGCAGCTACCGCGTCAATCTCAGGCACGGCGTCAGCCGGCTTCGCTCCGGCCTGCGCCACACGGTGGGCATCATCTTCCACGACGCGAAGTAAAGGTTGTCATAGCTTTGGGGCTGCGTGGAGACGACGGGGCAGCTCCATGCTAAGGCGGCCAATTATCGAAGTCGGCGCCGCCCCTCATCGCCCTGCCGGGCACTTCTCCCCGTATAGTGACGGGGAGAAGGGGCTGGCGGCGACCTTGGTGAACATTCTGCAACGCTGGTGACTGGCGAAACCATCGATGAGAGCGTCCCTCTCCCCGTTCCTATACGGGGAGAGGATGCCGGCAGGCAGGTGAGGGGCAGCGCAAACCTGAAGCGATTGGCCTGCCCGTCCGGCGATGCCGCTCTTGCCGGCCGCGAAAATACATGGGTCCGACCGCTTTGGTCGCTTCGGGCGTCTTCGCTCAGCCCTGAAACAGCGCCAGCTCTTCGGCGGTGAGGTGGCGTGCCTTGCCCTTGGCGAGCTTGCCGAGCTGCAACGGACCGATCGCCACCCGCACCAGGCGAAGCACCTCGACATCGTGCGCACCGAGCAGCCGGCGGATATGGCGGTTGCGGCCCTCGTCGAGGGTGATTTCGAGCCAGGCGGTGCTGGTGCCGCTGCGCAGGATTTCGATCGACCGCGCCGTCAAATCCTCGCCGTCGACCGTCGCGCCGGCGCGCAACCGCGCCAGCATGGCCTCGTCGGGCAGGGCGCCGATCTGCACATGATAGACCTTGGCGACGTGCGAAGCGGGGTCGAGCAGGCGCTGGGCGAAGCGCGTGTCGTTGGTCATCAAAAGCAGGCCTTCGCTGGCCTTGTCGAGACGGCCGACTGGCGACACGAAGGGCAGGGCGAGCTCGGCCAAGCAGTCATAGACTGTGCCGCGGTCCTGCGGGTCGTCGCGGGTGGTGACCAAGCCGCGCGGCTTGTTGATCATCAGATACACCTTGCGCTCGGCGACGACCCGGCTGCCGTCGACTTCGATGCGGTCGCGGCCGGGATCGACGCGCATCGAGCCGTTGCGCACGACCTTGCCGGCGACCCGGACGCGCCCTTCGGCGACCAGGACCTCCGCCTGCTTGCGCGAGCACAGGCCGAGTTTCGACAGCGCCCGGCAAAGGCTGACTCCTGGCGGATTGGCTCCGGCGCTAGGCGGGAGGCGTGGCCGGCCGGTATTCGGTCGTGGCGTCATCGTTTTGCGTGATCGCTCAGGCAAGTCAGGTCTTTCCCGCCAGCCCATCTCCAGCCTGGGCGAGCGTTCCATGCCGTCGCCGAGGTGTTTTTTCAAGATCCTGCGGACCTTGCCTAGCAGAAGGCAGCTCGGGTGGATATGTGGATTCTCGTGTACGAGTATCGGAAAACGCATGCGCGCCGCACCGGCCGTGCTGGCTGCGGCGTCTTCGTTGCGACGGAGCGCCTCCGGACATCCTGGCAAGGTTGGCAGACAGCGCCCCCTCTGTCCTGCCCTCCTTGCCAAACTTGGGCATCTCCTCCACGAGGGGGAGATTGGATGCTCCACCGACTGCGCTTCTTTTTCGAGATTGGCGATTGGCACCGTGCCTGGCTGATCGCCGGGGGCAAGTGCCACGATCGTCAATTCGACCTGGGGTCGTCCAGCGTCTCGAGGACGAAAGACGCGGCAATCAGGTCGTCGGCATCGAGCCGCAGGGAGCCTTCACCTCCTCCCATCACCGCGGCGACCTTCTGAAAGGTTTTCATTTCGTGCTCGGTAATCCGGGCGCTTTGCATCCTGGCTTTGAGATCAGCGACGCGCAGCCCCAATGTGTGGGACGTTCCAATTTCACGGTTCGACATGACAATACGCTCCTCCCCAACCCATGCTTTTGCCTCCCCGCCGGTATTCGCCGTCGCCTTTGCCTAAATATAAGGCATCGCGAATACAGCGCCCCGAACGCGTGGTGCGAGGGAAGGTTCCAGCGCAACACGGTCACGAAATAATACGGGCCGGCCGGCGGGCTACCCGCAGGAAGGTGGCAGGTCGCTGGGCGCGCTGACGGTTTTTCTTCAACCGATAGGATACACAGTGGAAAGGTGGGCTCAGAAAGATTGACTCTATCCTCCCGGGGAGGATACGAAAGCAGGCATGTCCGAAGGCGTCCACCGCTCGCATCCCGCTATCGTGAAGCGTCTGAAGCGCGCGCAAGGCCACCTTGCGGCGGTGCTGTCGATGTTCGAGGCGCATCGTCCTTGCGTTGATCTGGCGCAGCAGCTCCATGCCGTGGAAAGCGCCATCAGCAGCGCAAAGCGCGAACTGATCCACGATCATATCGAGCACTGCCTGGCCGACACCGCCGAAGCGGCCGGCAACTCGCTGGCGGAACTCAAGCAACTGGCGAAATACCTGTGAACAGTCAAATACCTGTGAGCAGTCTCGGCGCGCGCATTCTCGACTGGTTCGGTTTCGGGCCGCGCGATCGCGCGGCGCATGGTCACGACCATGGCAGCGGACCGCACAGCCACGGGGTCATCGATGCGACTATCGCGACGACCGACCGGGGCATCTGGGCGATAAAATGGTCGTTCGTCATCCTGGCAATCACCGCGGCGATGCAGATGGTCGTGGTGGTCCTGTCGGGCAGCGTGGCGCTGCTGGCCGACACGATCCACAACATCGGTGACGCCACCACCGCGATTCCGCTGTGGATCGCCTTCATGCTGGCCCGGCGCAAGCCGTCGCCGACCTTCACCTACGGCCTTGGCCGTGTCGAGGACCTGGCCGGGATCATCATCGTCGGGATCATCCTGTTCAGCGCCATCGTCGCCGGTTATCAGGCCATCGACCGTTTGATAAATCCACGAACGGTGACCCACCTTGGTTGGCTGGCAGCGGCAGGCCTTGTCGGCTTTCTCGGCAATGAGGCCGTCGCGGTGTTCCGCATCCGCGTCGGCCGGGAAATCAACAGCGCCGCACTCGTTGCCGACGGCTACCACGCCCGCACCGACGGGCTGACCAGCCTTGCCGTGGTCATCGGGGCGCTCGGCGTCTGGCTCGGTTTTGCGCTGGCCGACCCGATCGTCGGCCTGCTCATCACGCTTGCGATCTTCGGCATCGTCTGGCAGTCGGCCCGCTCGGTGCTGACCCGCGTCCTCGACGGCGTGGAGCCTGATGTCATCGGCGAAATCCACCATGCCGCCGCGCATGTGCCGGGAGCGCGCATTGTGGAGGCCAAGGCGCGGTGGATCGGTCACAGGCTGCACGCCGACATTGCCATCGCCGTCGAAGAAAGCCTGCCGGTCTCCGAAGCGAAGAAGATCACGGCAGCGCTGGAGCACGAACTTTTCGAGCACATGCCGGCGCTTGCGGCGGCGAATATAAGATTGGCGAGCGCGGATGCCGATCATCCCCATGAACATGCTCACGGCGAACACGACAGCCACTAACGATCGCCCGGAGCGGCTCGTTTCTGTTACCCTCGCTGCGGTAGGATCCGCCTTTTGAGCAGCCAGGAAAACGCGTCCCTGCAGGCGCGCGTGCGCTGGGCTGTGACAAGCCTAGACCGACGACGTCGGGCAACAAGTCAATAGGTGACTGTGACCACCACAGTGTCGGTGTAGGTGCCAGGGGTCGGCGTCGATTGCGCCGGCACGCGGCCATAGACGGGCAGGTTCTGCGTCGCGCCTGCGCCGACGCCTGCAAGGGTATCCGTCCCGATGGTTCCACCCCAGGGCTGACTGCGCGCGGCATCCTTGTAGAGGCCATAGGTCACGGCCTGGCCGCCGAGCGTCATGCGCCGTGCCGTCGGACCGGTGCCGCCTAGCCCGTTGTTCAAGCCGACATTGTAGGCCGTGCCCGGTGTGCAGGTAACGCCGACGCCACCGATCCCATCGACGGCGGCGTCGAGCACGCCGTGATTGCCGAAGTTGATGTTTTGCGCCGTGACACTGCAGTTGGCGGCAACGTTGGCCTGGACCGAAAAAGTTACACGTCTGAAAGAACCACCGACCGAGATCGCGCAGTTGAAAGTGGCAACTTCGCCGTAGATGATCCGGGTCTGAGAGCCCGAAAACTGCGACGTGTAGAGGCCTGCCCCGACGCTCTGCTGGTTCCCCAGCACCCTGGCATAGATCGTCCGCGTCGCGGAAACGGAGCCCCCAACCGATGTGGTGAAATCAAGCGTTGGCGGCGATCCGAGCGAGGAGTTTTCTGCCGAGCCCCAGGGTATGGTCCGCGCGGCGTCCTGGTAAAGGTTGTAGAGCAGCGCTGTGCCTGCAAAGCGCATATGCCGGATGCCGGCGGTCGCGCCTTCCGACCCGGCGTTGAGGTTGGGGCAGACGCGCACGAAGCCCGAGACGACGCTGGTGCAGTTGATGTTGAGCGTGGCCGTGGTGTCGACCGGCGACCCGGTAAGTACATCGACATTGCCGAAATTGACGTTGGTCACGCTGAACGTGCAGTTGGCGGCGTTGGCGGCAACCGGCGCCAGGAAGAGAAACAACAGGAAAAGAGCCAGACGGAGCATTTTGGGTGTCCTCATTGCGTCGGGCGACAGACTGCATCGGGAATGGTGACCTGCTCGCCGTCGCGCGGATCAAAGAAAAACTCAGCCGTGCAGCGGCCGCGGGTCGGCTGATCGACCACGACGCGGTTTTGGGGGGCCAGCCCCTTGATGAAAGCCTGCCCGTCATAGCCGACGATAAAGCTCGCAGAGGTGCCTTCGACCTGTCCGGCCGCACCCGTCTCAACGAATTCGCCGTCCTCATCGCGAAGTGTGACGAGTGCAGCCTGGACATCGGTCTCCACATCGAACTTGACCACGGTTCCGCTGCGGTCAGCCGGAACGGAGACTTCGCGGGTACCGCCTACCGTTGCATCGACCGGCAGGTTCGTCGGGTCGATCGTGATCTGGTTGGGTTCGTAGGAGCGCAGGCCCGGCACCAGCAGCTTGCCGCGGCGATTGGTGCGGCCGGCCGGCCGGTTTTCATACTGAACTTCGATATCCGGAACACCGGCATCGACCACAGCGAAGGCGTCATTGATGCGATTGGAAAAGAAGACGTCGCGGCCGGCGAAGACGACGGAACCGTCGGCCTGGGCCGTTGCGCGGAATTGATCCTCATACTGCCCGACGCTTGCCTCGAAGCGGGCAAAAGGCGCGCGATAGCTGACAGATGCCGCACGCTCTGTGTAAGCGCCTTCCGTGTCACGGAGCCGCCAGCCGACGCTGCCGATCTCGGCGCTCTCGGCCTTCACCAGATCAGTCGTGACCGACGTCCCGTCGGAGTCCGAGGAAACGCCGGTCGAAGCATAAATGTCCTCGCCGATCGGGATGGAAACGCCGGCAAAAACGCCGAACGAATCCTCATCCGCCAGGTCCTTAAAGGCTGTGGCAAAGAGCGATGCCCTGCCGATTGAACGGTTGAAAGAGAGGCCGAGGATCTGCGAACGATTGCCCTCGACCGTCTCGAGCTGGGTGTAGCTGAAATTGAGCGTCGAAGGATCGAATTTCAGGGGAACCGAAACAGATACCTGGTCCAGCGAACGCGGCGGTGCGGCGCTGTGGACGTGGAAGTTATCATCGGGCGACACCGGCGGGAGAGGATCAACGGTCACCGCAGCAATGTCGTTGTAGTCTCCGAACGTGCGCTGCGTTCGCGCAAAAAAATGCAGGTCCCAAAGCTCGAACTCGACACTGCCTGCGACCTGAAATCCCGTCTGCCCGTCGTAGCTGCTTCCTGACGCTGCGAGTGATCCGACACCGTAAGGGCCGATGCCAAACACAGCGCCGGTACCGCCATTGATGAGCCCCCCGCCGCCTTCGGCATGGCCTTCGAGGGTCAGCCAGTCGGTTACTCCGTAGCGAACGGTGCTCGAGGCCATGAAGCGTCCGTCATAGTCGTCGGATTCGACGCCATAGAACCGGCGGGCAAAGCCTGCTTCCGCCGAATAGTCCCAAAATCCAGACGCCAAAAGGTCGGATGAAGCGAAAAACGGCGTTTCGGAAACCGTCTCCCGTCCGAGGGCGTCGCGCACCACGACACGCGCCGTTCCGCTTCCCGTCACCACCGGCAGATTGGTGATCTGGAATGGGCCGGTGGGAACCTGCTCGGACAGACGACGGGCATTGTTGACATAAATATCAACCGTCGATGGAACGGCCGCGGAGCCGGAGAGTTCGGGCAGAGGCATGGTCACGAGATCCGGCCTCAGGCCGAAGTTGCGCTGGATCTGCAATCCGCCCAGCCGCGTCGGCCGGGTCCAACTCAAGCCGCCCGTAATCACGTCGCCGGCGCGAAACGTGGTCAGCCATTTTGGGTTCGAATATGACCACGTCGTGTCGAGGCGGGTCGAGCCGTAGAGTTCGTCCGGCGAGCTGCTGGCGATGTAAGAGCTTGCGAGGACGCCGAATGGGCTGAATGCGCGAGCTTCGAACCATCCCGACGCGCCCTCGAAGGCCCACATGTCATCGACGCCGTCACCCCCGGAGCCGGCGAACAGCGTGTAGTTCACCAGCGCGCCGACACTGCTTTGAGGGTTTGCGGTGGAAGTCTCGTCCTGAGCACGCTCATGGGCATCGATGACGCGCGCAGAACGCGCGTCATACTCGACGGTGAAATGGATGGTCTGGACGCCTTCGTCGAACTCAAAGGAAACGAGGGGAAGCTTGGCTATGTCGATCAGCCCATCCGGCCGCATGGCTTCTTTGCCGGGTTCGATGCCGACATTGCGCAACTGGACCGGTTCGATTGCCAAGGTCCCATCGGCATCCTGCCGGAAAGACGCGACCAGGTCGGTCGACGTGCCGTTGATGAACACCTCCAGTTGAAGGTCGCGAGAGACGCTGACGGGTGTTGCCCCTGCACCGGGGCTTGTTGCTGCGGGAATCGATTCAGCGAAAGCTATTGAACCTTGCAGCGCAAGGAGCCCGATCGACACCAAAAATGGAGCACTAGCCGCCCGTAAGGCGTGCGGTAGCATCAAAAGGTCCTGCTTCGCTGTCCGCCGAGATTTTCACCGAACCGGACAGCCGGCCGCGGCCGGTGGTCGGGACAAACCACTTCGCAGTAGAGTTCCCGAGTGCATAGCCTACCAGTCCCTCGCGGCCCGCCACGGCCTTACCGCCGCTGCTCAAGGCGAGGTTCGATACCTTGAGCCGCATCGATCCCCGGTTGCGGACAGTGACGAGATAACCACCGCGCCTTTGCTGGACGGTCCACGTTGGGGACGCCCCAGGGGCGTCGGTCGTGGCGAAGAACACGGGTATGGAATGGCGCACCACCAGAACGACCGTTCCAGCCACACGGCGGGACGGATCCGGCAGCTCGTCCACCACCAGCCGATAGCTCTCTTCTCCATTGACGGGTCGTTTCGAGGTTCGAACAATCCGGATCAGGTTTTCGCCCCCCGGCCGAAGCGTCGTGATCGGCGGGCTGGCGACCACATCGTTCGTAACCCCGTAGGCATCCTCCCCGTTTTTCTGGGTCCAGCGAAGAACACGGACCTGCACATTGATTGGTCGGCGCGCATCGTTCCAGATTCGGATGGTGGAGGCGGCCGTCGGCGCCCTGAGGTCGAGCACGACAGGCGCAACGCGCAGCGACGCGGCTTGCGCAATGCCGGCAAATTCAAAGGCAGTTGCAAGACATGCGACTATGACGGCTACTAACCGCATTTCCCCTCTCCCTAGTCTGGGTATGGCTTAGTAGGTCAAGGTCACCGTAATGACGTCGGCATACGTGCCGGCCGTCGGGGTATCCTGCACTGGCACCTGACCATAGACGGGGTAAGTCTGCTCGGCGCCGGTTCCGGTACCCGCTAAGGTGTCCGTTCCGATCGTATCGCCCCAAACATCAGCACGGCCCGCATCCGTATAGAGGGAATAGGTTACCGTTTCCCCACCCGTCCCGGTCATCTGTCGGGCAGCGACGGTAGCGGTAGCGCCCGTTCCGGCATTGAGCCCGATGTCGTAATCCGTTCCATTGGTGCACTGGACGGCGATGGCGCTTGATGCTTCGACCGCGGTGTCGATGACGCCCGATGCGGGGAAATTCAGATCGCTCGCCGAGTTGATCTGACATTCAGCGTTGATGGTGATTTGTACATTGAACTGAGCGGTGGGTGCCTGAGCAAGAGCCGGTGAAACGAGCAGCGCTGAAGCCGCAAAAGAACCAGCAAAGCAGAGAAGGTAGGGCCGCATGCGATCTCCATTCAAAATGCCGGGCGAAGGACCGAGGCGACCTGAAACCGGCAATCACCAACCCACCCTACCTGCATCTGTATCATACACGCACCCGTTGCGAAGCCCCTATTCGGCATTGTTCACAGTCATGGCTAACAGAGTCTTATTGCTCCACTCGCGACAATTATTCAAACTGATTCAGAATATTTTGCTAACCGTAAGTTACGATCCGAAACATAGTTCCTTTTTAGTAATCCAAAAACTCTTTGAGTTCGTTGTTGCTAATGTAGCAGGCATTGAAACTGCTGCTGTGAAGTAGTTACCAAAGGAGAGTGTCATGGCAAATGTCGTTAAGAGTTTCGCCACAGCTTTAGCCGGTGGTGCACTTATTTTATCTCTGTCTTTCCCTTCCAGCGCAGGCGGCATTAGCGTCGGCGCCGGCGCATCGGTTGGCGGCCGAGGCGGCGTAAACGCCGGTCTCGGCGCCTCGGTCGGCGGCAGTGGCGGCATCAATGCGGGGGCCGGCGCCTCGATCGGCGGCAGTGGTGGCGTAAACGCCGGTCTCGGCGCGTCGGTCGGTGGCAGTGGCGGCATCAATGCGGGGGCTGGCGCCTCGATCGGCGGCAGCAGCGGGGTGAATGCCGGCGCCGGTGCATCGGTTGGCAGCAAAAAGCGCATTACCGCTGGTCTCGGCGTTTCGATCGGCGGTAGGAGCGGGGTGAATGCCGGCGCCGGTGCATCGATTGGCGGCAGCAAGGGCGTTACCGCTGGTGCCGGCGCCAATGTGGGCGGCACCGGTGGCATCACTGCCGGCGCAGGCGCCAATGTAGGCGGCTCCGGCGGCATCACAGCGGGTGTGGGTGCCAATGTCGGTGGGACAGGCGGTATCGGCGTGGGCGTCGGTGTTGGCGTCGGCGGCGGAACCCTTCCTGGCACACCCGGCACCCTTGGAACCCCCGGAACTCCCGGCGTGAGCGTGGTCTCGCAGTTGTCCAGCAGCCAACTGATACGGATGAAGAAGCGCTGCGTCGACGTGCTCGGGAGCGGCGGCACATACGATCGCGACCTACGTGAGCTTTGCTTGCTGATCGCGCGCCGCTGAGGGAGACGCGCAAACGAGGGTGTCGCATCGGCCGTGGAGGCTTAGATAACACTCTCCTGGTCTTGCGGCCGGCCCGCCACTCGCAAGGTGGCGGGCTTCTCGCGGTCAGGGTCGATGCGCTGAGCGGCTGTGAGATGTAGCGCTGACTCGTATTCGTAATTTACTCTTAAGCCCCGTAATGACGCTCACCTGTCGAACCTGGCAAGCATCCGGCAGTTCGCGGGCCGGGTGTTCAACGAAATCGCAGCAGCTCGATCCAGCGCCAGCCGCTATGGCCCATCTTCTCGTCGGTCGCGACCTGGCAGGCAAAATGCCTGGTATAGAACGCCCTTGGCGCGGGTCCTGGTCGAACCCCGGCAGTTCGGCAAACTGGATGTGCATTGATCGGTCTCGTTGACGGCTGCCGCGCAGCCGGCCAGGATGATGCGGGCGGCCGAAAAGAATTATGCCGAGCGAGAATCTTTTCGGTAACTCCGGTCGTCTTCCGCTGAGACCAACCAATCAGGAGACGAACCATGGGCTACAAACTCATTCGCTACAGCGTGAAAGACACCGGGCTGGAAGAGAACCGCGCGCTGGTGGCAAAAGTGTTCGAGGCGCTGGATGAGACGGCGCCGCAGGGCGTGCGCTATCTCGTGCTCGAGCTCGACGACGGCGAGTTCATCCACGTCGTCGGCGAGGCGAATGATACATCCGCACTGACCGGGCTTGCGGCCTTCGAGGCGTTCACGCAAAACCATGCGGAGCGACGTTCGACCCCGGTCAAGCGATCGCCTGCCAAAATCATCGGCAACTACCATGTGCTTGAGGACGGCAAAGCCGGATAGAGCGACCGCGCCAGCGCCGAAAGAACGCCATGATCTCACGGAAATTCGACCGGCCGGCCCTGGAGGCGATGCTCTCCGGGTTGCGTCCGAAACTGCATCGCTACTGCGCCCGCATGGCGGGCTCGGTGATCGACGGCGAGGACATCGTGCAGGAGACGCTGCTGAAGGCGCTGCAGGCAGTCGACGGCAGCATGACGGTCGAGCGGCCCGAGCAGTGGCTGTTTCGCATCGCTCATAATGCCGCGCAGGACCATCTGCGCCGGCGCCATCGGGAAAGGTCGCGCATGACCGAGACCGACATGAGCACGATTGAAGATCCTTCCGGAGCGCCGACAGCAGGATCGCCGCGGCGGCCGGCCTGCGCAGCTTCATGCAGCTTTCGGTGGCGCAGCGCAGCGCCGTGATCCTGGTCGACGTGCTTGGCCTTTCCCTGCACGAGACCTGCGAGGCGACTGGCGCGACGCTGGCCGCGACCAAGGCGGCGCTGCATCGCGGGCGGGCGCAGCTGCGCGTGCTGGCAGCCGAGCCCGAACACGTCGCCGCGCCCAGGCTCGACGCCGATGAGGAGCGACGCCTGCGCAGTTATGTCGATCTGTTCAACGCGCGCGACTTCGACGCGGTCAGGGCGCTGATCGCCGAGGATATCGAGCTCGAAGTCGTCAACCGCCTCCGCCTGCGCGGCAAGACCGAAGTGTCGACCTATTTCGGCAATTACGACCGCATCAGCGACTGGGCGCTGTCACTGGGCTTCGTCGACGGCAGGCCGGCGATCCTGATCCGCAACCCGCAGGAGCCGGACGGCGCCGTCCGCGGCTTCATGCTGGTCGAATGGCGGGACGAGCGGGTCGTCCAGATCCGCGATTTCCGCTACGCACCCTGGTGCCTGGTCGATGCGGAGATCAGCACGATAGAGCGGTGAGGGGAGGGCTGGAGATGGTGCGGAGATGGCGCGCGAAGGCGACATCGCCAAGGTTGCGCCACCCGACGTGATGAATGAGCTTGCCAGATCACATGCTGAAGGGCTCCGCTTCCTGTTTCGGAGAGCAGTATCGTCGCAAAGAGGATCTAAGGTTTAGCCGTCATGCTCGATATGGAGTCGGCGCCAGCTTTCGGATCAGGCAGCCTCCTCCTGGGCAACCCAAGCGCAATTGGCACATGGCAACAAGTTCTTAAATTAGTCGACACGCACGCGGCGCGTCACCTGGCCATTGCTTTCCCAGTATGTGTGTTTCTTAGCAATCAAGGGATCGTCCATTGCCGGTTGAATTTGTCCCGTGGTGCTGACCGCGCGCGAGGTCACCGTGTGTTCTCCAGGGGCGGGATTTGCCCAATCCAAGGACCAGATCTTCCAGGCGTGCTCGGCCTCCTCGCTGTGGTCTATGGTCGCTGGCGCCCAAGGCCCTTGATCGATTTGCACTTCGACCCGGTCGATCGGCGCCCCCCAGGCTGCTCCAATGATGGAGTAATCTGAGTCTTTCCGGGTAACCTTCGCGGGCGCGGACTTTATCCGTGCTCGCCCGACCGAAGTCTCGGTCCACACGGTCTCGCCATTGTGCTCTTCCTCCCGGATGGTGACATAGTCACGGGCCATCAGAAGGCTCATGAAGCGGGTGTCGCGAACCTCGATGCGCTCCAGCCACTTGACGTTGGCGATCCCGTACCAGCCTGGAGCAATCAGCCGCACCGGAAAACCATTGGCCGCCGGCAAGGCGGCTCCGTTCATTTCATAGCAGAGCAGATTGTCGGGGTTCATCGCGTCGGCGAGCGACATGCTGCGAGCGAAGTTCTGCTGCATCTTGACGTCGCGTATCGGGACCTCGCCTTTGTCAGTACCGAAAAAGACGACCTCGATGCCCTTCTCCAGAACGCCGGCTTCCTCGAGGATCGGGGCGAGCGGCGTCCCAGCCCAGCGGGCATTGCCAATGCCGCCGGTGAAAAAGGGAAACCCGTGGTTGCCCGAGCATTCCACTGTGAAAACGACCTCCTGCCGCGGTCGCGCCCTGACGTCGGCGAGCGTTAATTTCAAGGGCTTCTTGACCAGGCCTCCGATCTCCATCGACCATGTCTTCTCGTCGATCGTTGGTCGGTTGAAATGCGAGATGCTGAAGAACTTGTCGTTCGGAGTTATCCAGCTATCCAAATCCTCCCAGACAAGCTGCTTCTGGATACCGACAGGATCGGGATTTTCGGTCGGCTGATCCAGCCATGGAATAACTTCCTCGCTCGGCCGTTTTGGAAAAGCGTAGGCCCGACGCGAGGCATAGAGAGCAGCAATTGCGGCAAGAGCCGCGCTTCCTTGAACAAGAAGTTCTCTGCGCTGAAAATCAGGCATGTTGTTTACCTCCCAGTTGATCCGGAACGGGCTGCAACGTGCCTTAGGCCGTAGCCTGATCACGGATAGGCGACACAATGTGAGGTCTGCCCAGCCGGAAGTATCCGGATAGGTCAGACAATCACCGACGCAAGTCAAGCATGTGAAGCATTGGACGAAACACTAGCTCGCGTTTCGCACGCTAAGAGTGCGCCTTTGAGAAGGAAGTGTCCACAACCTGGACGGGACATGATGATGATTGCAGCATTCGAGACCGATTTTTCTGTCCTGCCAAAATCTTTTGCTGCTCGGATCGCTAACGGAAACGGCCGCTTTTGGGTCGTTTCCGGACCTTCGCAGGTGCGGTCAGAACGGCCCGTTCCGACCGCATTTCTGCCGTTCCGATATCGGCCCACGATCTCCAAGGCACACGTTCACCCATTATTCATCGAGAAGGCGGGATGGGCTGCCGTCTTCCATGGCGCGACAGGATGGCGGTACGGCCGGCGCAGGTGTATGATGATGGTCTAATACTTCGCAATACTTCGCATCAGGGAGGACAGCATGACGTCTTGGGAAATCAAGGGACGGGAACTCGTCAATTGCACCTGCGAATATGGCTGCAACTGTCAATTCAATGCGCTGCCCGACAAAGGCCATTGCCATGCGGTGGCGGGCATCCAGATTGACGAAGGTCATCATGGCGAAACCGCTCTCGACGGCCTGCGGATCGCCGCGATCTTCAAATGGCCTGGTGCGATCCACGAAGGTAATGGCGAAGCCATCGCTTTCGTCGACGAGAAGGCAACCGACCGGCAGCGTCAGGCGCTGCTGCGCATCATGACCGGCCAGGACACCGACCCGTTCGCGACGATGTTCGCCGTCTACGCCTCAACCGTGACCAAAATGAATGATCCGGTGTTCACCAAGATCGATCTCGACCTCGATATCGACGGCCGCAGGGGCCGCATCTTCGTCAAGGACTACATCGAAACGGTCGGCGAACCGATCCGCAACAAGGTGACGGGCGCGGACTCGCGGGCTCAGATCGTGTTGCCGAACGGCTTCGAATATACGGTCGCCGAGATCGGCAGCGCTTCGAGCACCACCGGCGGACCGGTTCAGGTGACCACGAAGGACAGCTACGGCCAGTTCGCCCGGCTGCATCTTAACAATCACGGGGTGGTGCGGGCCTGACGCCTCGCATGGACAGCGCGTCGCCACTGGAACGCCTGCTTAGACGCGACCGCGTCATCACGATCGCGGGCGTGGTGGCGCTGTGCCTGCTGGCCTGGCTTTATATCGCCGCCGGTGCAGGGCTCGGCATGAGTGCGTGGGAGATGTCGAAGCTCGCGCTGTTCCCCCACCAGCAAACCGCCGGCGTGACCTCCGATATGTCCGGCATGGACATGTCTGGCATGGACATGGGCGCGATGGCCACGGCGACGGAACCGCGGGTCTGGGCGGGCGCGAACTGGGCGCTGATGATCGCAATGTGGTGGGTCATGATGATCGCCATGATGTCCCCGAGTGCGGCGCCGACCATCCTGCTCTATGCGCGCGTGCATCGCCATGCGCTCGCACAGGGCCGGATCCAGGACAAGCTCGCGCCCACCGGCGTATTTATGGCAGGCTACCTCCTGGTGTGGCTGGGGTTTGCCGTCGCGGCCACCGCGTTGCATTGGCTGCTCGAACGCGAGGCGTTCGTTTCCGCGACGACGATGAGTTCGCAGAGCCGCTGGCTTTCAGCCACCGTTCTGATCGCCGCGGGCCTGTATCAGCTGTCGCCGCTCAAGAACGCCTGCCTGTCGCATTGCCGGGCACCGACGGCGTTCCTTTCCCGACACTGGCGTCCGCACACAGTTGGCGCGCTGCGTTTGGGCGCATTGCACGGGGCGTTTTGTGTCGGATGCTGCTGGATGCTGATGGCGTTGTTGTTCGTGGGCGGCATCATGAACCTGGTGTGGATCGCCGGGCTCGCCATTCTGGTGCTGGCTGAAAAGGCGTTTCCTGCCGGCCAGTGGGTCGGCCGGGCAGCCGGCATCGCCCTGATCGCCTGGGGCAGCGCAACGCTTTTGGTCTGACGACCAGGGCCGCTTATGCCGGCATTCAAAGGCCTGGAGGAACTTTGAATCCTCGCGTTCTGGTCAGGCAATGTTCATCCACCGGCCTGGTGCGTGATTTTGTAGATCACGCCGTTTGTGTCCTCCGAAACGAGCAGCGAGCCGTCCGGCGCGATCGCCAGCCCGGCGAGGCGTCCAAACTCGGACTTGCCGTCCTCGCTCAAGAATCCGGTCAAGAAATCTTCCTTTCCGGTCGGCTCGCCGTTCTCGAAGGTTATCCGCACGATCTTGTAGCCGGCCGGATCAGCCCGATTTGCCGAACCGCGCAACGTGACGAAGGCATCGTCCCGGTAGTCCGCCGGGAACTGGTCCGCATCGTAGAACCGGATGTTGATTACCGAGGCATGGGCGTCGAAAGTCAATGCCGGGCCGACCGTCTTGGTTTGGCAGAATTCCTCCTTCGGCACGCCTTCCTCACCCGGCAAGTCATCGCCAAGATGATCGACGCCATGGTCGACGCCCCACATGACGCCGGTCTCGGGATGCCAATCGAATCCAAGCATGTTCCTGAGCCCATGCGCGAATACCTTGCGCGTCTTGTCCTTTATATCGAGCCGGAGGTTGGCTGCCTTCTCTCTGGTGCTCTCGAAGCAGGCATCGCAGGAACTGCCCACGTTGATGTGTAGCCCGCCGTCAGGCGCGAAGCCCAAGGTTCGGCGGCCATGCTGGCCGCCGTCGGGCAGGTCGTCGATGATCGTCTCCAGTTCGCCGATGGTTCCGTCTTCTTTCAGGTCGGCCGCCATCACATCGTGTACGGTTGCAAGGAAGATGCGGCTTTCCCGGATCGCAATGCCATGAATACCGTCGAGATCGGCGACAACAACCCGCGGCTCAGAAGAGCCCTCGGTCAGGGCGATGACATCCTTTTCGTTCGGTCGCGTGACGTAGACCGTGCCGTCTTCTGCGACCGCCATCATGCGGGCATTACCGAGGTTGCGGGCGAAGACGCTTACCTCAAAACCTTCCGGCACCTTCAGCCGCGTCACGATATCCTCGCTGAAGGGCTGATGCGCAGGCCTGAAGACGTTTGTATCGACCTTATGGAGCACGCCTTCCTGCTGCGCCGACGCTGACGCGGGAACAAGCGCGATGCTCAAGAGCAGAACCGCTTTTGAGACCATATCCGAATCTCCTATCCAGGGCTCTGACTGCGGACGGGTCGAGTCTCCGCTCGGCTCGACCGATCAGGCCGGCCGCGCGTCATAAAAGCGGCACCAGCCATCCGGACTGATTTCACCAGCAACAATCTCGCATGCTTTCGGCTCAAGGAAATGCTTGCAGCCGCCGCACCGGCGACCCTTGGCTCACCGTGTGCCGACCCGCCGTTTGCCTCACCACGATCGTCTTTCATGATCTTTCCTCCCTTAGCAACCCAAAGAAAGCGCCGGTGACGTCAAGCGCCGGGTCAGATCGATTTGAGGTACTCGATCAGATCACTCTTTTCCTGGTCGGTCAGATCAAGGCCGAGATGGCCGTCATAGTGCTCGACAACGTCGTTGAGGGTGGCGAACCGGCCGTCGTGGTAAAATCCGCCCTTGTGGATCTTTTCCACGTCCCACAAGGCCCGCAAGGACGCAGTCCTGTAGCGCTCGTCCGGGGATCGCATCGCCTGGAAATCATCGATGCCGATCTCATCGGCGGTATGCAGGTTCCAGCCAGGTTCGGTGAAGAGCGGCGGGACGTGGCAAGTGCCGCATTTGGCCTTGTCGTTGAAGAGAGCCTCTCCCTTCTCCGCGGCGGCGCTGTTGAAGGCGCCCTCCGGCGGTTTCGGGGTTGGCAGCGAGAGCTGATAGAAGTGAAGCGCCGGCAGCTTGGCGGTGATCCGATCTTCCTTGTCCTGCTTGTGGCCCTGCTTCGTTCGTGCTGCGACCGGATACTTTTCGGCGTCATCAAGGCGTGGGTCATAAAACACGCCTTTGCCGTGCATCTCGAGATTGCCGACATAAGCGTTCCAGTAGCTCACCGTGCCCCAGGCGCCGGTCCAGGTATGGTTGTTTACGCCGGCCAATCCGAATGCGGGCGGATTGAGCGTGGCGGCCGTCTTGCCGTCCGGCCGGAATGCCTTGCCGTCGAGGTTCAATTCGGCATCGAACTTCCCGGGACCCCAGGCCTCCACCGCCTTCTTCACTTCCGCTTCTGATATCTGCAGCATTTCGGTGAACGCCGTGAGGTCAGGCGCCAATGCAATGATCGCGCCGATGTTGAGGTCGCGGTTGGGCCAGCCGTCGAGCCTTTGCCCGATGCCAGGCGCGTAGGCGTCGTCGACGGTCGAATGGCACACCGCGCACTGGATGCCGACCGAAGTCAGCGTCTTTCCATCCTCGGAGAAGAACCCGGTCACCCCAACAACAGCATTGGCTTTGAGCAGGACAAGCGTGCTGGCCGGATCAGCGAGATCGACCTCGCCCTTGTTAAGCGCCTCGGCCACATCCTTGGGAATGGCGTTGACATCAACCTTGAGGCCGAGTTCGAGGGCTTTCTCCGGGCTCAGGCCGGGTCCTGTGCCGCCCAGTTTCCCACCCGCGATCGCTTCCTGCAGCTTCAGCTTGCCGCCCCAAAAATCCTCGCTGCCGAACGTGTCAAAGCGGAAGGTCTCGCGGCCTTCCTCGAGGTATCGCGTGGCCTGCTCGGCGGCAGCGTCGTCAAAATCCTTGCCGCTTATTTTTCCTTTGGCGCTCATTTGAGCCGCGGCGGGGATAAAAGTAAACATAGCAGAAGAGCAAAAAATATTCCTGCACCCTTGACACGCGGCATCTCACGTCCCTCCCAAAGACGATCTCCTATCGGCGGTCAGTAGTTTGCGGGGCCTATTTCGACGCGAAACGGAATGCAGCCGAATATTAGAACCTTCTACATCAACAAAGGTTCCGTTCATCTCTACTGATCATTGGAAGCGCCCCGACGGGCTCGCCGAACCAAGCCAGTCACCGATTGAATGAGCGCCTTGGCAGTGGTGGACCGGCATTCTCGCTTTTGACCGATAAGCAATGGTCGGCGAATTGCCGGCTACCCTACGATCTTTCGACATGAAACGAGTTGGCCAGGACCAGGCACCGAACTTCCCAACCTGCACCGTCCCGTGGAGCCTTGACACCGGGCAACGCCTCAAGGACGGGAACTTTGAATCCTCGCGTCCGTTTACCCGAATGTTGGGGATGGGAGGTTCCGCCGATGAATGTCAGCGAGGAAAGGACTGTATCCCTCTGGGCGGCGACCGAAGTAGCGCCCGATGCGATCGCGCTCGGGCAGGGCCACCAGGTCGATGTCGTGGTCGTCGGGTCTGGAATTGCCGGACTGTCGGTCGCCTACGAACTGGCCGTCGCCGGGCAAAAGGTAGCTGTCCTCGATCGCGGCCGGATCGGAAGCGGCATGACGGCGCGCACCACTGCGCACCTGTCATCCGTCTGCGATGACTATTTTTCGGAACTGATCAAATTGCGCGGTGAGGACCTGGCGCGGATTTTTTATCAAAGCCAATCGGCCGCTATCGACCGTATCCAATCAATCCAGGAGACGGAGAGTATCGCGTGCGATTTCCGGCGCCTTTACGGCTTTCTGTTTCCGGCTTCCGGCAGGCAGGGATCCGATATCAAGCGCGAGCTGGACGCCGCTCTGAAAATCGGGGTCGACGTCGAGCAGATCAGGGGCGTGCCGTTTGCAGGCTTTTCGGATGCGCAGGCCCTTCGATACGCCAATCAGGCGACCTTCCACCCGCTCAAATATCTCCGCGGGCTGGTCGCAGGCATCCGCGCGCGCGGCGGCGCGCTTTATGCCGACACCGTCGTCGAAAACGTCGAGGAGATTGACGGCGGCGTGCGCGTAACCACGGTTTCGGGCTTTACCGTGTCTGCCAAATCGGCCGTTGTCGCCACCAACTCGCCGATCAACGATCGGGTCGCCCTCCATACCAAACAAGCGCCCTATCGGACCTACGCGATGTCGTTCGAGATCACGCGCGATATCCTACCGGATGCACTGTATTGGGATACTGAGGACCCTTATCACTACGTTCGGCTTCAGCTTGGCGAGGGCCGGACCGACTTCCTGATCGTCGGTGGTGAAGACCACAAAACAGGACAGGCCGATGATGCCGGTGATCGCTTCGCGGCCCTGGCGGCCTGGACCAAAAGGCTGGTGCCCGATATCGGCGTGGAAACCAACCGGTGGTCCGGGCAGGTGATGGAGACCGTCGATTATGCGGGGTTCATCGGCCGCAATCCTGGCAACCAGCGTGTCTTTGTGGCGACCGGGGATTCCGGACAGGGCATTACCCACGGCGTCGTGGCCGGCCTGTTGATTTCCGACCTGATTCTGAAGGGGGAAAGTCCCTGGCGCGAACTTTACGAACCGTCTCGCAAGACGGCAGGCGCGATCGGCGATTATCTGGCGGAGAATGCGACAGCGATCAAGAGTTTTGCCGAGTATATCGCGCCTGGCGAAATCGATTCCGTCGACAAGCTGCGACCGGGTGAAGGTGCCATCGTTCGCGAAGGGCTGTCCAAAATCGCCGCGTTTCGCGATGAGGAAGGCACGCTCTACAAGCGCTCGGCCGCATGCACGCATATCGGCTGCCATGTCCACTGGAACTCCCTCGAGCGCTGCTGGGACTGCCCCTGCCACGGCTCGCATTTTGCCATCGATGGCACGGCTTTGAACGGACCGGCCGTGGCGCCACTGGCTTCGCTTGGGTAGGGCAGTAGGGGAGTAGGGCAGTAGGGGAGTAGGGCAGTAGGCAGTGGGACAGTGGGGAAGAAGGGGCGATTCCCCCTACTCCCCTACTGCCCTACTGCCCTACTGCCTTACAATTCCTTTTCGGCCAACTCGCGAAAAGCGTCGGGAACCGACCGCGACAGCCGGAGTGCGACCGAGGCATAGCCGACCGCCTCCCAGCCGAAACGGTCGCGGATCTTGTCGATGGCGCGGTCGGCGGTCCAGCGCGCCGCACCCTTCCTGGTACCGGGGCGGCGCCTCTCGTCGTCGAGGCCGAGCGGCAGTTCCAATTGCAGGGCCGGTTGCTTCTCCAGATGCGAGACGGCGATCGCCAGCAGCGAGATGGTCTTTTCGTGCGGATGATCGACAAGCACCCCGCGCACCAGCGCCTCGGCGATCTCGGCCAGCATCGCGGTTGCCGAAATCGGCTGGTCGAGCGTGATCGAGCGGGTCACCGAGCGCAGGTCGGCAAAGCGAACGCGAACCGTCACGGTGCGGCCCGGCCGGGATTTTGCCCGCAGCCTAGTGGCGACCCTGTCGGCCAGATGCAGCAGCGCCGGCACGAACACTTCCTCCTCGGCCGGTTTTTTGCCGAGCGCCGACTGCGCGCCGGCCGATCGCGCCCGGCGCTGCGTCTCGAGCTTGCGCGGATCGCGGTTCCAGGCCAGCGCATTGAGTTTTTCGCCCGCCGCCGGGCCGAGCAGGCGCTCCAGTGACCAGCCGGGCGTCTTCGCCAGCTCGCCGATGGTGTTGACGCCGATGCCGGCCAGCCGCTCCCTGGTCACCGGGCCGACGCCCCACATCAACTCGACCGGCAGATCGTGCAGGAACTCCAGCTCGTGGCGCGGATCGACCACCACCAGCCCGTCGGGCTTGGCCACTTGCGAGGCGATCTTGGCCAGATGCTTGGTGCGCGCCACGCCGACCGAGATCGGCAGGCCGAGCTCCGCCCGCACGCGGCGGCGGATCGTGCCGGCGATCTCGGCCGGCGGGCCGAACAGGTGGGTGCAGCCGGCGAGGTCGGCAAAGGCCTCGTCGATGGAAATCCGCTCGACCACCGGCGTGAAATCGCCGAGCACCTTGATGGCGGCATCGCCCAGCCGCTGATAATCCTTGAAATGGCCGCCGACGAAAATCAGCCCGGGGCAGAGTTCCCGGGCGCGCCGCCCTGGCATGCCGCCCCGCACGCCGAAAGCCTTGGCCTCGTAAGACGCGGCCAGCACGACGCCGCCGCCGACTGCGATCGGCTTGCCGCGCAGGGCGGGGTCGAGCAACTGTTCGACCGAGGCATAGAAGGCGTCCAGATCAGCGTGGAGGATGTTGGCTTCCATCCGGCCCGTTCGCCCGCATAGTCTTGAGGGTGGTTTTAATGGAACATAAAGAGAACATTGCCGGTGGATTGTCAAGAAGCGTGGAAGGCAGGCGGAGGGCAATCGCTTCAGGTTTGCGCTGCCCCGCCGATCTCTCAAGACTTGGGTTCCTCGCCCCTGCGAAGCGGGGGGGAGGTGGGGGGGGCGGGGCCCGCGCGGGGGGGGGGGGTGGGGGCCGCGCCCCCCCGACCGGGGG